>CANPZR010000308.1 GCA_947589175.1 uncultured Lachnospiraceae bacterium
ACTGTAAGTACAGGAAATATTGTTGAGGTAACAGATACACTTGTTGTGGTGTCTGGCAGCATTTCACCGGATGCAAAGATGAATTTGTGGGGCTGTTATCTGGGAACCAGTGAGTCAGCGATGATAAAGTACACCGCTAATAATGGGATTTCGGGAACAGCAGCAATGAGATTGCGAATAAAAGAGTTAAAACCAGGAACTACTTATTATTACAAAATGTGGGCGATCGTTGACGGGGTGGAAAGCGTTGGAGAGATTAAGAAATTTGCAACTGCTCTGCCCGCGCCGAATGTCCAAGTGAAAGCAACTGAACTGAAGGTTGGCGATGCTCTGGGTATCACATGGACATCTGTGAATCAGGCGGATTATTATGTGGCAAGTCTGTGTAATTGGGACGGTACAGTGATTGAACAGTCGCCGAAATTGATGAATTCTATCAATTTTGCGTATAATTTTAAGCCTTTATTGAAGACGGGAATTTATTATGTTTATGTGGAATCATATAATAATGCAGGATTTAAAGGGAAATCCCCGGCCACAGCGATAAATTGCGGAGGAACTGGCAGTTCGGCTCAAAGTGGAGGAAACTCGTGGAATAATAGTTCCTCCTCGTCCAATTCAAAGAAAGGCTCGGTACATATTTCATGGAAATCACAGAAAGGAGCCTCCGGTTATCAGGTTCAGTGCTCAACGAATAACAGATTTACTCAAATTAAGGCGAGTTGTTTTGTTAAGAGCAATTCTGTTGTTATCAACAGCCTTAAGAAAGGGAAAAAGTATTATATTCGGATAAGAAAATATAAGACTCGCGCTGGGAAAAAATCGTATGGAAAATGGGGAAAAACCACAAAAGTAAAGGCAAAGTAATAGAGATTATATGGATTTATTAACGGGGCGGATTTCCACCCCGTTGTTGCTTTATAGAAAGTTTTTCTTGTTGTGCTTTATGATTTGGGTTATAATGTATCATATAGACAATACGAGTGGTTATTTTAAAACTGGGGGGATTTGATATGGAATCTCATATTCCGGAACGCATAGGGAAGCAATAAAGATATTAGTGTGGCGCTACAGAATGAAATTAAACGGGACGGGGTTGTTATTTATGAAAAAATATGAAAATTTTTGCAAGTCTCTTGAAAATCTGCATGAGGGACTCAAGTTGAATGAGCCATATAGTGTTGTGGAGCAAACGGGGATTGTCGGCTTGTTTGAAATATGTTTTGAACAGGCGTGGAAGCTGATGAAAGCTGTATTAGAGGAGAACGGAAGGTTTGAGCAGAGAACGGGCTCCCCGCGCGGAATTATTAAGACTGCCTATCAATGTGGTATGCTGGATAATGACGAGGGCTGGCTGGAGCTTCTGGAGGCTCATAATCTGCTTGCTCATACATACAGCGAGGAACAGTCGATTGCTGTAATCCGGCAAATGAAAGAGAGTTATATCTTATTGTTTGATGAGCTGAAGACAGAGATTGAGACGCAGTGGATTGTGGATAAAGGAGAATAGGATTGAACTCTCCGGAATTTCCGGATAGTTCAAATTTCAAGAAAAAAGGAGAACACAATATGAAAAAAATAATACTTTTCCATTTGGCGGACTGCCCATACTGTCACAACGCAAAAAGGGCGCTGGAGGAGCTTGGACGGGAAAACCCGGCGTATAAGAAAATCCCGATTGAGTGGATTGAGGAACAGGAGCGCCCGGATGTATCCGCGCAATATGATTATTATTATGTTCCTACAATATTTGTAGGGGAGAAAAAGATGTACGAAGCGCATCCCGGCGAGAGCTATGCGGAGTGCAAGGAAAATATACGCAGGGTGTTAGAGGGTGTAGAAATTTAGATGGGAGGAGTAACGGAGCACCTGCCAAAGCAGATGCTCCGATTAGAGACTGTTAAATTTATATATCAGTTACCTGCAAAGAAACATATCCTGTGCATACCCTTTAATGTCATTGGGACTTATCATATTATACTTTGTTTTCACAGAACTGAAATAATCACCAATAATTGATTTTTCAATAATGCGGTCAGAGGGTGCGGTAATCGGAAGGTCACCGCGAGTGGTAAGCCAGGGGGACTCGTTGTGCGTAAAACGTTCAAGTACCTTTCCACTGTAACAGCAAATATTGTTGATTACGCTATCATAAATAGCTTTTTCTCCTGAAAAGAAAACAGACGCGTCAAAATCGTTTGCTTTCTCAATGGGATCAAATCGATAGTCCTTATATCGGAAGTAAATGTCTCTGTAAACCGGACCGTGCACCCATGCCTGACAATCCTCTGGGAAAAGGAATGTCTTATAGAAAGCAAAGTAGAATCCTTGAATATAATACAGTGCTTTCTGGAGGGCCAACGGAGTGATGTCCTCACATTGGCAAAGTAAATATTGGATAACAGAATCTATTTTGCTGTTTACAGATTTATCTGTTGACAGTAGCGCTGAAACAGCTCGGCGGCTCTTTTCATAGGCAAGAGCGGATTTCAGATTTCCCTTGTTTGCTTCCAATAACTCAGAGTAGAATGCGGGGTCATCGTATATGCGCAAAAGGGTATCGGAGTATTGCTTAGTGGGTATGTCGCCATCCGCATATCTGGAAAAGGTCTGCTCTCCCCATCCAAGAAGCAGAGAAAGAGGACGTTTCCCGATTGCGTATTTCTCTGGTATTTCACGAATCTTCTCAAGGGAAATGAGGCCGTTTTCCTTACGAAAAGTATCATATAGAGCTTGCAGGTTGAAGTCGGAAAATTCCGGTATAAACAGCTCGCAGCCGCAGTCGGCACAATGGGCTTCTTTTCCAATATAGTGATAGGTTTTTCCTTTGATGGTGCCAACCATCTGAAGGGAAGTCTCGATAAAACTTACATCGTTTCTGCATTCTTCGCAAAAAACTTTTTTAGTGTTCATGTGGCTCCTCCTGTTTAACACTGATGCTATGATACACTGTTTTTTTGCTTTTGTCTACTAAAAAGAACTAATTAGTACAATTATTTTTGCCATTTTGTATTGTGTATTTTATTGAGTTGTGGTATATTATACTGTGATGTGTAGATACAAGGAGGCAGTAGTGTGAAAAATAAGCTCGATAGCTTATTTTCCACACGGCAATTTGTTTCTGAGCGAAAACAAATTGCTTTGATGGCAGATGAGAAACTGCTACGCAGCTTTCTCATCGCCTCTTCGCGACAAGTCGCTAGAGCGAA
>CANPZR010000309.1 GCA_947589175.1 uncultured Lachnospiraceae bacterium
TCAGATGAAATGGTTGTAAAGCGTGTAAATGCAGCAGTGAAGATTGAATTAGAAAAAAATAAAGCACTGGGGATTCCGGCAGTATTATATGATAGGGAAAATCAGGTCATTTACCGGGAAAACGAAGATGGGACCAGAACAGAGGTGGGGAAAAAGATAAGGAAGGGGCGTTACAGTGAGCGAGTTTCACAAAAAACCTGAAATTGTTGTTTTTGCCGGACCGAATGGTTCTGGGAAAAGTACAATTACACAATTACTGAAACCATTTATGGATTATATAAATGCCGATGAAATTAAAAAGTATCTAAATTGCACAGATTTGGAAGCAGCACAGCTAGCAGAAAAACAGAGAGAAGAACATGTAGAACAAATGCAGGAATTTTGTTTTGAAACTGTGTTATCGACAGAACGGAATTTGAAACTATTGAAACGAGCGAAAGAAAGGGGATATTTTATACGCTGTTACTATATTTTAACGGCTGATCCCATGATCAATGTCTGGCGGGTAAAGGTAAGAGTAGAATCTGGCGGGCATGATGTTCCGGAAGAAAAAATCATTACAAGATACGATAAATCTTTAGAATTAATTAGTGAATTGATTAAAGTTTGCGACATCTGTCATATATATGATAATTCTGACAGCAATCCATTTCGTATATTTAAAAAGAGAAAAGAAGAAATGTTTTTCGATGAATGTGCAGACTGGCATTATGAAGATATCAAAATTTTGACAAATGCTTTTAATATGCAGAAAAAAAACTTGAACTAGGAAAAAGCGTTGCGATTTTATGAGCTTGCCTGTATATATTATACTGTATATAATATTAGATAGTATCATTACAAGGAGTTGGACAGTATGCTGAAACAGAAAGAAAAAGGAAAGGGGCTATGATTATGTCAGATTATTTTGGAAAAGAAGTTCCGAAGCTGGGCTTTGGTCTTATGCGTCTCCCCAAGCGCAGGGGAAAGATGGATATGGAACAGGTCAAGAAAATGGTGGATCTGTTCATGGAGGCGGGACTGACTTATTTTGATACCGCTTATGTGTATGATGGCGGCGATTCTGAACGGGCTGCGAAGGAGGCTCTGGTAGACCGCTATCCCCGCGAGAGCTTTACGCTGGCGACCAAGCTGTGCGCATGGATGGGCGCTCACAATGAGCAGACCGCCAAGCAGCAGTTTTATACCAGTCTGGAGCGGACCGGCGCAGGCTATTTCGACTACTATCTGCTCCACGCTCTGCAGGCGGGGAATTATAAAATTTATGATAAATACCATATTTGGGATTTTGTAAAGGAGCAGAAAGTAAAAGGGCTGATTCGGCATTGGGGCTTTTCGTTCCATGCCACGCCGGATATTCTGGACGAACTGCTCACCGCCCACCCGGACGCCGAATTTGTGCAGCTCCAGCTCAATTACGCCGACTGGGAAAATCCCGCTGTGACGGCCCGTGAGAATTATGAGGTCGCCAGACGCCACGGAAAATCCATTGTGGTGATGGAGCCGGTCAAAGGCGGCGCGTTGGCAAAACCGCCCACAGCCGTACAAAAGGTATTTCGGGAATCGGATCCGGACGCTTCCTTTGCGTCATGGGCGATTCGTTTCGCCGCCTCTTTGGACGGAATTATTACGGTGCTGTCCGGCATGAGCAACTTAGACCAGATGAGGGATAATCTCTCCTACATGAAAGATTTCAAGCCGTTGAACAGCGCGGAACAGGCGACCGTCCGCAAAGCGCAGGAAATCATGACCGGCGTGAAATCCATTTCCTGTACTGCCTGTCATTACTGTACGGCGGGCTGTCCGAAAAAGATTGCGATTCCAGAGATTTTTGCTGCTCGGAATCAGCAGCTTGTATGGGGACAGTTGGAGGAAGGCAGACGCCAGTATGCGGAAGCGGTAAAGAGCGGGGGACGCGCCTCCGACTGCATCGCCTGCGGTCAGTGTGAGCGCGCCTGTCCCCAGCAGATTGATGTGATTACAAGGCTGAAAGACTGTGCGGTACAATTTGACCGTGTATAGATATTTTAATCAATGAAGCAATAGCGAAAAAATTAAAAATAGGAGGCAAAATTATGGTTTATAAAAATTTTCAGGATTTGAAATTATCTGCCTTGGGTATGGGCGCCATGCGTCTCCCGGTATTGGACGGAGATGACTCTAAGATTGATGAAGCGGCCGCTAAAGAAATGGTCGCTTACGCTATGGAACAGGGCGTGAATTATTACGACACCGCCTGGGGCTACCACGATGGCAATTCCGAGCTGGCGCTGGGAAAAGCTTTAAAAGAATATCCGAGAGACCGTTTCTATCTCGCCACCAAATTTCCGGGATATGAGCTGTCCAACATGACGAAGGTGGAAGAAATTTTTGAGAAGCAGTTGGAAAAATGCCAGGTGGAGTACTTTGATTTCTATTTGTTCCACAATGTATGCGAGATGAATATTGACGCATATCTGGATGAAAAGTACGGGATTTATGATTACTTGATGAAACAGAGAGAAAATGGAAGGATTCGTCATCTCGGATTTTCCTGTCATGGAAAATATGATGTGATGGAACGTTTCCTGGAAAAATACGGAGAGAGCATGGAATTTTGTCAGATTCAGATGAATTACCTGGACTGGAATTTCCAGGACGCCAAGGCGAAGGTGGAGCTTCTGAAAAAATACAACATTCCGGTTTGGGTGATGGAGCCATTGCGGGGCGGCCGTCTGGCAAATCTTACAGATGAGGAGGAGGCCCGATTAAAGGCCATGCGTCCCAATGAGAAAATCCCTGCTTGGGCGTTCCGCTTCCTGCAGTCCATCCCGGAGGTGACCGTCGTACTGTCCGGCATGTCCAACATGGAACAGATGAAAGAAAATATTCAGACCTTCCAGGAAGAAAAACCTCTTTCCGAGGAAGAAATGAAAAATCTGCTGGCTATGGCGGATGAAATGGTGAAAAAGATCGTCCTGCCCTGTACCGATTGCCATTACTGCACGAGCCACTGCCCGCAGGGACTGGATATTCCGACTTTGCTGGCGTTCTACAATGAGCACTGCTTCACCGAAGGCGGATTTATCGCGCCGATGGCCCTGTCCTCGTATCCGGAGGACAAGCTGCCAAGCGCTTGTATAGGCTGCAGAAGCTGCGAGGCCGTCTGTCCGCAGCAGATCAAGATTTCCGAGGCTATGGCTGATTTTGTCGAGAAATTA
>CANPZR010000310.1 GCA_947589175.1 uncultured Lachnospiraceae bacterium
ATCTATGAATCGCGGGATAATATTTGGAATTTCTTATATTTTACGGGTTATTTGAAGGCGGGCGCAAAAAGCTTTGAAGAAGATACACAGTATGTGGAGTTAATGATTCCCAATCGGGAAGTCCGCAGCATTTATAAAAGGACTATTCTTGCATGGTTTGACAGGAAGGTGCAAAATCTGGAGCGAACGGATCTGATTCGGGCTCTGGAGGACGGGGACTGCGAGCTGTTTGGGCGACTTGTGTCGGAACAGCTTTTGGAGACCATCAGCTTTTTTGATTATGCGGAGAATTATTATCATGGTTTTCTCGCGGGGCTTTTGAAAGGAGCCGGGAAATATCTGGTCGCGTCCAACCGGGAGAGCGGCGCTGGGAGACCGGATATCATTCTCAAAACTCCCTCTGTCCGCGGCGGCGCTATTATTTTGGAACTAAAGGTTTCGGATGATTTTCAGGGAATGGAGCGGGCGTGCCAGAAGGCGCTGCAGCAGATTGAGGACAGGAACTACGAGGCCGCGCTGCGCGCAGAGGGGTATAGCGATATCAAAAAATATGGCGTGTGCTTTTACCGTAAGGAGTGTATGGCGTGGAAGTAGCGCCTTGCAAAATAAACGCAATGGAGGGAATGTGAAAAATAAGATTGATAGCTTATTTTTCACATGACTATTTGTGAGAAGAACTTTCCAAAGCTGCACGAGGTTGAGTCGGATATTTCGTCGGTAAACTACGATGAATTTAATGCGAAATATAATTTGCGAGATGTCGAGGCACGAATGAAAATGAGAGATTTGGTAAATTCTGACGCCAATAAAGTGACAAAGGTGTTCAGTACACTTTTTTGAGAGGTGAAGGTTATGCAGGCATATTCGGATGTCTATTTGAATGATGTTGTAGAAAGTCAGGGGAAACTTTTTGACTTTATAGCGCAGTCGTTCCCCGATAAGGATACGAAGGATTTCATTCAAACATATATGGCAAGTAAAACCCGCAAAAGCGTTGATGAGGCAAAAGCCTATGTTATTACAATGAACGCGGAAGAGCTATGGGATTATTTTTCAAAAACAGAGGGCTATAAGTTTAAGGATGGCGATGCGCTTCAGGGGTTTATGCCTGATTGGATTGGCGAGTTTTACGCCTATTATCAGTGGTATTACAATATACCCAGTTCGGAGCTGATACAGAAGGTTCCGCTTGAGTTTTTGATGAAGGCTTATTTTGGCTTGCACGATTTGGAACTGGATTTAGCTGTAAAGAAAGTCGGTGAAGGTTAATGCAGATTATTTGTTTTCATAATCCGGATGAAGATAATGGTTTTTTAAGCAACTGGTACCTTTCGGACTTTTCTGCTGATGGCATTGCTTTTTCCTCTATGGAACAGTATATGATGTATAAAAAAGCTGTCTGTTTCGGAGATCATGAAATAGCCGCA
Organism: uncultured Lachnospiraceae bacterium; assembly: GCA_947589175.1. Lineage (GTDB taxonomy): Bacteria > Bacillota > Clostridia > Lachnospirales > Lachnospiraceae > Eubacterium_F. Next base: position 1,428 of record CANPZR010000310.1, read on the forward strand.
CGGATTTTAGAAACGCAGGATGTGTCTGAAATAAAATCGCTAGGGCGACTTGTTGCAGGATATAACGACAATATTTGGGGCGGAATCAGACAGGTAGTTGTCTATGAAGGCCTGCTGGAGAAGTTTAGACAGAACGATGAATTGAAGGATAGGCTTTTAAAAACCGGCAATTCGGTTTTGGCGGAGTGTGCGGTAAAAGATACAATTTGGGGTATCGGATTGTCGATGAAAAATCCGGATAGGCTTGAAATGACAAAGTGGAAAGGTAAAAATCTGCTCGGCTATACTCTTATGATGGTAAGAGAGAGGCTATAATGCTTATTCTTGGGAACAGCGTAAGTTGGGAGAAGTAGTGAGTGTATATGACGGAGTACATCAAACACCAGAGTATAAAAAAGAAGGAATTATGTTTTTGTCGGTAGAGAACATATCGACACTAAGATCTGAAAAATATATATCAAAAGAAGCCTTTGAAAGAGATTATAATATATACCCTGAAAAAGGTGATATATTAATGACGCGGATAGGCGATGTAGGGACAACAAACGTGGTTGAAACTACTGAAAAATTAGCATTTTATGTAAGCTTGGCATTGTTAAAACCGCATGATATTGATTCGTATTATTTGAATAATGTCATGAGAACGTCTGAGTTTCAGAAGGGACTAAGAGAGCGGACATTAGTTACAGCTATACCACAGAAAATAAATAAAGATGAGATAGGAAAAGTGACGATTTCTATGACATCAAATCATGAAGAACAGGCTAAAATAGGTTGCTATTTTAGAACTCTCGACCACCTTATCACCCTTCACCAGCGTAAGCGTGATGAATAAAAAATATATGTTGCAAAAAATATTTTTCCAAGATACTTTATTATCTATAACTGTTCGGATTATTTTAGGAAACACTGTTGAAATAATTTTCTTTTTTCTCTTTCTTGATGTCGTATGCTGTATGTTTTTCTTCATTATATTATTAAAAATCACAAGATTACTGTTCATTACACTTACGCTGGTGAAGGGTAATTAGAGTATCTAATTTTCTTAAATAGATACTAATCTTATCTTGTTCTTCCCGATTTGGCATCATAATTCTATACTCAGAATACTCCTGCGCATTAACACCTGGTTGCCCAGAACGCTGTGAAGTAATCGCAATATATTTTTTGTAATTTTTTGTCAGTGTATTCTGAAAAACAAATTCCGGGTTAATATTTTTCTTTATTTGGGCTTTAATTAAGAAGCCAGCATAATACACTAATCCATCCGAAGGCCTGTATATATAGGTTTTCCCCACGCTAGCCCCTGTTCTTGCAAAAAGAATATCTCCATCCTTCAATTTATAATTTTCTGCATTATCTAAATCAATATCCGGAGAAGTAACATTGTCTAAAATAAAATCATGTGATGTATCATCTATATCCGTAATTCTGATATACTTATTTATTCCATCAAATTCTTTTGCTGTAGCATTTAAACCATATTCAAAAGATTCACTAACATCCCCCAACTTACGCTGTTCCCAAGTTATTTTATCTTTATGGCTCTTACATATGCCGACTTTATTCAGATATGCCTGTTCATTGTTTACCTTATTGGTTTCTGTTATCAGATTCTCAAGAATAAAAATAAGCCGCCACTACACATCCCCTGTAATGGCAACGGTCTCATGAGAGACTAAAAACGTATTAGAAGATATATGCTGTCAATGTGGGGTGTGGAAAGCACTCCGAAAGAAAGGAGCAGGATAGAATGAAGAACAAGGAC
>CANPZR010000311.1 GCA_947589175.1 uncultured Lachnospiraceae bacterium
TTGTCATCCTGCGCAAGCCCTAACTCCTTCTGCAGTGCGCGCTTGTTGCGCACCTTCTCCTTGCGGAAGGTCCTGGCATCGTACTTCGCCTCGATGAGCGGATCCGTGGAAGGATTGTACTCGTCGTAGTCCAGTCCGTTCACAATACCGGTGAGGCAGTTGGCCCTGGCATTGATCAGGCCATCCAGCTTCTCGCCGTAGAACGGCATCTTGATCTCCTGCGCGTATGTATCGCTGACCGTCGTGATCTGGTCGGCGTATACCAGACCGCCCTTTAAGTAGTTCGAATCCCCGTAGAATCCCAGCTTGTCGTCGGTAAAATAATACGCGTCCAGACCCGCCGTGTCCATCACGGTCTTTTTGTCCCAGACACCCTGGAACTTCAGATTGTGAATCGTCATAATCGTCTTGATTCCGCGGTAGAACTCGCCCTGCTGGAAGGAATCCTTCAAATACACCGGAATAAGTCCCGTCTGCCAGTCGTGGCAGTGGATGATGTCCGGGCGGAAATCAATCAGGGGAAGCGTGGAGAGAGCCGCCTTGTCAAAGAACGCGAACTTCTCAATATCCTGGTAAATTTCCCCATAGGGGTGGTCGCCGGAAAAATAAAATTCGTTGTCCAAAAAGTAGACCGTAACTCCCCCATATACCATCTTAAACACGCCTACATACTGCTTTCTCCAGGCAAGCTCCAGATAAAAATGGGTGATATATTCCATCTGGTTCTTGTACTCCTCCGAAATAGCCATATACTTGGGAACCATGACGCGCACATCAAACTCATCTTTGTTGAAATACTTCGGTAAAGATCCCACTACGTCTGCCAGGCCGCCGGTCTTCATAAACGGCACGCACTCAGAAGCCACAAATAACACTTTCTTCAAGGTTCTTCTCCCCTTTCCATTATTTTCTGAATATAAAGACATTATACACTAAATTTCTACCAGTGAAAAGGGGGATTTTTTAATATTTAATGAAAGGTTTCTTCCTCACTGGGCGCGGAGCTTCTGCTCCAGCCGGATTTTGTCCGCGATAAGGGCGACAAATTCTGAATTGGTGGGCTTTCCCTTGCCGTTATTTACCGTGTAGCCGAACAGCTCGTCAATCGTGTCCACCTTGCCCCGGCTCCACGCCACCTCGATGGCGTGGCGGATGGCTCGCTCCACCCGGCTGGGCGTCGTGTTGTGCTGCTTGGCAATCGACGGGTACAATATTTTTGTGATGGAATTCAGCATCTCGCTGTCGTCCACGGACATCATAATGGCGTCCCGCAGATACTGGTAGCCCTTAATGTGCGCCGGAACCCCGATCTCATGTATGATATTGGTCACATCCGACTCCAGGTTGTAGCGCGCCACCTCTTCGGTCCGGCTCCTCTCGCCGCTGCCCGTAATCAGCCTTGTCCGAATCCACGGCTTAAAATGCTGAACCCGCGAGAGCATCGCCTCCTTGTCAAAGGGCTTTAGGACATAATAGGCAGCTCCCAGATTCATCGCTGTCTCGCTGACTCTTTCCTGCGATATGGAACTCATGACAATGACCTCCGGCACCTTGCCGCTCCCGGTTTTCCGATGAAGCTTCTCCAGCACCCCCAGTCCGTCTAACTTCGGCATAATCAGATCCAAAAGCAATACATCCGGTTTTGTCTCCTCAATCATGCCCATGGCCTCATTGCCGTCTTCCGCTCTTCCCACCACTTCAATCTCTTCATCCTCACTCAGTATATCTTCTATAGTAACTGCCACTCTGGGGTTATCGTCTGCAACCAGCACCTTCAATTTCTCCATTTTATCGCCTCCTAAATATAAACATTCTATAAATTGACAGTAAAGTTAGTATATACTGATATGTCGCACTTTTCAAGCATTATTTTTATTATTTTTTAATTTTTTATTTATTTTTATATAATATTTCGTCAAAAATCGACGGCACAAGCGGTCTTTCACCCCATTTCTCCGCCAAGCATCGTTTCGATAAACACGCCGTACCCTCGGGTAGGATCGTCCACAAACACATGGGTCACCGCTCCCACCAGCTTTCCGTTCTGTATAATAGGGCTGCCGCTCATGCCCTGCACAATGCCGCCGGTCTGTTTCAAGAGCCGCCGGTCTGTAATGTGAATCACCATGCCTTTATTATCCTGGCTGTTCAAGTCAATGCTCTCAATCTCCACCTGAAATCTGCCGGTCTCCCCGCCCAGGCTGGTGCAGATTTCCGCCTTTCCCTCCTGGATTTCCTGTCTGACGCCGATATTCATGTATTCCGTTCCGTAATCATCCAAAAAATCTTTCTTTAATTTTCCAAATACACCTACGCTCGTATTTTTCTGTATCACTCCGATTTCATTGGCCGCCACCATATTGATATACCCCTGCAGCTCTCCCGGCTCGCCGCTGACGCCTTTCGTGACCCCCAAAATTTTGGTGCGGTACAGTTCGCCGCCCTGCAGATTTAAAAGCGTCCCTGTGTCCGCATCGGTAATGCCGTGCCCCAGAGTTCCGAACTTTCCATCCTTCGTGACATAGGTCAGCGTGCCGATTCCCTGGGTGTCCTCCCGCACCCAGGTTCCGATCTTGTAGCTGCCGTCCGTCGCCCGGATAGGACGGACGGCCAGCTGAATCTGCTCCCGGTTCCGGCGGACTGTCACGGGAACTTTCTTCTTTCCCGATTTCTGGATTTCCCGGTTCAGCTGCTGTATTGTCGGAACCGAAACGCCATCCCATTTCAAAATGTAATCCCCGCTTCTCAGTATATTTTCCGCCGGCGCGTAGGTCAGCCCGTCTTCGCCTTCAATTTCCGCCGTATCTAACACCAGAAGGCCGTTGGTAGCCACATAAATCCCAATAGGCGCTCCGCTGGGCGCCACCTGCATCCTCTGTATCACCCGGATATTCACCTGTTTCATCGGAATCACGCCAAACAGCTTTACCGGCACCTCGTAACTTCCGCTCTCCCCGGAAACCATGGAAAAGCCGTCCTCCTCGTTGGTCACCTTTAACACTTCCCTTGACTCCTCCGTGCGGCACCAGAATGGGAGCTTAATGTCCGCCTTCTCTCCCACGAAGGCAAACAGCCGGTCCGGCACCGAGGCGTCCATATAGCGGACCAGGGCAATTCCCAGCACGAACAGGTCCGCAGCCAGTAATAATAAGAAAAAACCGCGAAATTTCTTTTTCATC
>CANPZR010000312.1 GCA_947589175.1 uncultured Lachnospiraceae bacterium
TTCTGGTATCCATAAAGAGCTGGAGCGTGGTTCATCCTCTGATGAAGGTGATTCCGGTAGAATGGGACGATGATTACACCATGCCAGTGGGTATTTTGTATTCGCCGCGGCCAACGGAAGTGGTAAAGCGGTTTTTGACCGCGCTGCAGGAGGTTCTGGATTCCTCAGGGTTATAACCACAGGTTAGAACTGATGAACTAAAAGAGACTTCTTAGGAGGTTCTCTTTTTTTTATACTATAAGAAAATAATATAGAGCTAATACAAAGTCCTGGCTCTGTATCAGGAAATGGAGAATGAGATGAAATAAAAATGGAGGTTTTCAAGATGAAGAAAAAAGTAATCATTATTATCTGTATCGTAGTGGTCGTCATAATCGCGGCGGCATTGATCGTTCCCCGGATTCTGGGAGGGGCTCATGTCGGAATCGACAATAACCCGGAGGCAGAGGTGAAAGGGGAGAGCAATATCCTTGTCGTCTATTTTTCATGGTCGGGCAATCTCCAGCAGATGGCGCGGTGGACCGCGGAGGAAACCGGCGGCGATCTGTTCCGCATTGTACCGGCGGAGAGCTACGGAGAGGATTATGGAGCCTGCGCGGACCGCGCGAAGAACGAGCTGGATAACGGAATCCGCCCGGAATTATCCTCGCATATAGATGCTGAAACTATGGAGAAATATGACACCGTTTATCTTGGATTTCCGGTATGGTGGTACGATCTTCCCATGCCGGTGTGGAGCTTTTTAGAAGAATATGACCTGTCGGGGAAAACAATCATTCCCTTTTTCTCACATAACGGGAGCGAGGATGGAGCAAACAGCCTGAACCGTGTAAAGGAACTGGCGCCGGATTCCACCGTCCGGACAGAGGACGCTATTTCCATTCGGGACGCTTCTGTTGAGAGCTCGGAAAAGGAAGTGAAGGAATGGGCGGCAGGATTTTTGAAAGAAAACTAATATATACAGAGAGGAATGGTGAAAGATGATGAAAGTATGGAAAGAAAAAAGGAACCGTGCAGCCGCTTTTTTGATGGCGGCCGTCCTGATGGCAGCCGCTGTGGGCGCGATCAGCGCTCCTGCGCAGGCAAAAACTAAAAAGCAGAATGTGGTGGTGCTGTATTTTAGCAATACAGGAACGACCAGGTCCGTGGCAAAGAAGATAAAAAAGAACACCAAAGGAAAGCTGATTGAGATCAAGGCGGAGGATCCGTACACAGAAGAAGATCTGGACTGGGGAGACGAAAACAGCCGTGTGACCACAGAGCATGAAAGCGCGGCTACTCCGGCAGAGAGTACGGTGCGCCCGGAGATAGAAAATCTGGGAGCCATTAAAAAGGCAGTAAAAAAGGCGGATGTGGTTTACATCGGCTATCCGATCTGGTGGGGAGAGGCGCCTCATATCATTTATACGCTGGTGGAAAATATCGATTTGAAGAAGAAAACCGTCGTTCCCTTTTGCACGTCCATGAGCAGCGGCCTTGGAAGCAGCGCAAAGCACTTGAAACAAAATGCGATTATTTCCTCAAAGACAAAGTGGCTGAAAGGACGCAACTTCTATGATGGAGCGACGCAGAAGAAAGTGGACAAGTGGATAAAATCGCTGAAGTATTAAGAAACATCTGGCAATCCGGATGGCGTCATTTTGCAACAAGAATGATGGGAAAAAGGGAAATGGAGGGATCAGATTGAAAAGCAGAAGAACATTTTTGTCATGGCTTCTTGTCACAGCGCTGCTGTGTTCTCTATTGCCGGTTTCTGCGAGCAGAGTAATGGCCTCGTCAAAGACGCGGCTGAATAAAAAGAAAGTTACTTTGACAGTGGGAAAAAAGAAACAGCTGAAGGTAAAATATCTTCCTAAAAAGGCAAAAGTCAAGTGGATATCGAAAAAGAAAAAGATTGCTTCCGTTTCTAAAAAAGGCATAGTATCCGCCAGAAAAAAGGGAAAGACAGTCATAGTGTGCAAAATACGTTATCAAAAGAAAAGGATTACGCTGAAATGCCGCATTACTGTCCGGACGAAAGGTGACAGAACGTCGGATACACAGGCGACAAAAGAGCCTTCCGAGCCATCGGCTACGCCGATGCCCGGACAAACGCCGGGAGAAACATCTGCGCCAACGAATGAACCGACAGATACGCCGGGAATTACAGATACGCCCGAAGTCACAGATACGCCGGAAATCATAGAAACGACTTCCCCTTCACAGACGCCGACGACGCCTGGCTCCACGGGCGGGGCGGAGGACAACTCTACGGATCCGATTGACATTCCCCAGACGGGCATGACGAAGGGCGTACCTGCACAATACCAGACGGAAGCCGCACGGCAGGGCCAAGTCGTCCGCATGGATTATGAATCGGAGGATTATGTGAGGGACGGCAAAGCGATTACAAAGACCGCGTATGTCTATACGCCTTATGGCTATGATGAAAACGATACTGACACGAGGTATAATATCCTCTATCTGATGCACGGATGGGGCGGCCGTGCGGGAGAGTATTTTGATTACACGCCCACCAAAAATATGTTTGACCACCTGATTGAAAATGGGGATATTCCGCCAGTGATTATTGTGTCGGCTACCTTTTATAATGAGAACAGCAGCACGGATTTTAGCAGCTCGATCGAGGAGTTCCGCCAGTTTCACCGGGATTTTGAGGAGCATCTGATGCCGGCCGTAGAGGGGCGGTTTCACACTTATGCTGCCTCCACCTCGGTGGAGGATTTAAAAGCGTCCCGCGACCACAGGGCATTTGGCGGCTTTTCCCTGGGATCTGTCACCACATGGCTCCAGTTCTGCTATGATTACGATTACATCCGCTGGTTTCTCCCCATGAGCGGTTCGTGCTGGTATTATGGCACCTATGGGGATTTCCAGTTTGAAAAGAATGTGGATTTTATCGAGCAGCTCGTGAAAGATAACCGCTTGGATGAGAGGGGATATTTTATCTATCATGCCGTCGGGACCGAGGACGCGGTAAAGAGCCAGTCGATTGACATGGCGGAGGAAATGCTGTCGCGGGAAATTTTTACGCCGGACCACTATGTATTTTATCAGAAAGAGGGAGGCTACCATGATTTCAATGCCGTGCATGTTTCTCTATCATAAAGATATTTCTGGAACAACCTATACGGTTGCCCCAATTTCCGCCATTTCAGCGGCTTCA
>CANPZR010000313.1 GCA_947589175.1 uncultured Lachnospiraceae bacterium
TTTTAATCATATGTATCCTTCCCCAGCGAGATCACCTTAATCCGCTTTCCGTTCTGGTACACGTCCAAATAGGAGCGGGCGGATTTGGCGGAGAGCTGCTTGGCGCGCGGCACATAGGAGCGGCCCTTCAGCGCGTTTTTGGCTGAGATAATCTCGACGGTCAGTGTGCCGCCGGAGGCTTTGGCTCTAAAAAGGATTGGGGCGTCCAGCGTATTTTTTACGACAAGGTCCTTATTGCCCACGGAAATGGCGGCGTCCAGTCCCAGGGGGACGTAGCTCACCGGAAGGCTGTGGGGATGGCGCTCGGTCGGAAGGATGCCCGCTTTCAGGCAGGTGATGTAGGCGGTGCTGGAGACCTGGCAGATGCCGCCTCCCTCGGCCTGGACGATTTTCCCCTTGAAGATGGCGTTTGCTTTCTGGTAGGACTTGCCGTCCGAGTCGTCGTAAAATGCCTTCTCGAAGGAGACGGATTCGCCCGGCAGCAGGCAGATGCCGTTGATCCGCTTCGCGGCGAGAGCGATATTGTAGCTCCGTGAGCCAGTGTTGACGAAATGAGTGGTGAATCGGCTGATGAAGAAGTGAACCTTTTTTAAATCGGCGGCGTTCCACTCCGGCTTTACCGGCGTCGTCTTCCATGTGACAGTGAGGCTTTCTGCGGAGCTTTCATTCAGGTACTTGGTCAGCTCGGATTTTATGTCCGCCGGATTAAGGGCCTGCCCGTCCTTGGCGGCCCTGACTTTTAATTTGGCGTTTATTCGGGCGTTTTGGACGGGAATGGTATATTTTTCCGTCAAATCGTTTAAAATCGATTCTACGGCGTCCTCGGATGCCTCACAGCGGATGGAAAAGGATAGCGTATCGTCGTCTTTCATGCGGAGGGTAATGCCAGCCCTGCTGGATGCAACGTTCGACACGCCATTCGGCGACGCCGGCATCACATCGGTTTCGTCAGATATAACATCTGACGCGGGAATTTCCGTCCCATCGGAGCAGCAGTAGAAATATTTTTCCTGAAAGTCCGTCATGGAAAATTCCTCGGTTGAAACATTGCTGGAACCATTGTCTATTTGGATTGTAACCGTGCGTTTTTGCAGGCGGAGAAGATCGTTTTTTAACTGGTTGCTCCGCTCTTGAATCTCGGCCTCCTTTATTTCCTGTTCAATGCGCTCATGGTAGCGGCTGAACCAGAGGATCGCGCACAGAACGCCGCCGGCCAAGAGCAGCGCGAGGGCGGCCCACAGGATGTGCCAGATATAGGATTTTTTATTCACGGGACTCTCCTTTCATCAGTTCAGTTCATAATACAGCCCTTTCTTTGCCATCAGCTCCTCATGGGTGCCCTCCTCGGCGATGCCCTTGTGGGCGATGTAGAGGATTCGGTCGGAGTTGCGGATGGTGGAAAGGCGGTGAGCCACCATGAAAGCGGTCTTATCCTTTAACATCACATCTAACGCCTGCTTGATCAGGCTCTCCGTCTCGGTATCGATGGAGCTGGTGGCCTCGTCCAGAATGACGATGGACGGGTTTTTGAGGACAATCCGCGCGAAGGAGATCAGCTGCTTTTCCCCGGCGGAAAGTCCGACGCCGCGCTCCTCCAGCACATGGTTATAGCCGTCGGGCAGGCGGGAGATAAACGGATCGGCGAAAATCTGCTTTGCCGCTTCGATGCACTCCTCGTCGGTGGCGTCAAGCCTGCCGTAGCGGATATTTTCTAAAATCGTGCCCCGGAAAATAAAGGGATCCTGCATGAGCACGCCCACTTCCCGCCGCAGCGAGGTGAGAGAGGCGTCCCGCACATCGACGCCGTCAATCAGGACGCTGCCCTTTGTCACATCATAAAAGCGGGTGAGCATATTGATGACGGTGGTTTTTCCGGCGCCGGTGGGGCCCACCAGGGCGATGGTCTCTCCCGGACGGACGTGCAGGTCGAAATGCTCCAGTATGGTGATTCCGTCGTCGTAGCAGAAGGTGACATCGTTGAAGTCCACCTGTCCCTTGACATTCGAGAGCTCCACGGCATTTTCCTTATCCTTGATATCGACCGGACAGTCGATGGTGTCAAACACCTGCTCCAGGTTGGAGCTGACCTGTGCCATCTGCTGAATGATAATGGCAATCTGCGTCAGAGGGCCGCTGAACTGCGTCATATAGGTGGTAAATGCCACGATGATGCCCGCGTTCAGAGTGGCGTTCCCGGAGAGCATGAGAAACAGGCTCAAGCCGTACAGACAGAGGGTTCCTGCGTTCCAGAACGTCTCGACCACCGGCGTGTTGAGCTCGTTGCGGTAGACAATCTTCATCCACTGCTTTACGCTCGCGTCGTGAACCTGGGCGTAAATCTCCTCGCTCAGCTTGGAGTGGTTGTAGCTCTTTACAATTTTCTCGCCCATAATTGTTTCCACAAGAAAGGCGGTACGGTTGGAGAGCTTTGCCCGGTGTCCGGCAAAGAGCTTGCGGATTGTAAAGCGCAGGGTAAACACGATCGTCATCATGGGGATGACGGCCAGGAATACCACGCCGGTCAGTACGGGGCTCAGTCCCAGCATGAAAAATGTAACGATAATAATTTTCAAAATATATGTCAGCAAAAGCAGGACATAGTTGGTAAAAAAGTTGGCGAGGTCGTTGACATAATCCGTCACGCGAACCACGATTTTCCCGTCCGGCTTGGAGTCAAAGTAGTCGAAGGACAGCTCCTGCAGCTTGTAAAAGACGTCCTCCCTCACCTTGGCAATCACATTGTGCCCCAGCGTACCCGTGAGCCTCTGGTGCACCAGCGTGATACCGATTTCCAACGCCGCCAGAGCGAGCATGCTGGCGATGAGGAACGCTAACGTCCGGTACTCCTCCGTCAGCACCACGTCGTCAATGATTTTTCTCAAAATCAGCGGCGTCACCATAGAGACCGCAGAGGAGACAATCATCAGCACAAAGACAAATATAAATGTTTTTTTGTAGGGGAAAATATAACGCAGCACGCGCCCGAACTGGCGCATGTCGATTTTCCGGTAAATTTCCTCATCTTGAAAATAAGTATTTCTCTTAGCCATATTATCCTCATTTCTGAGAACGTATTCGTTCGAGGAACCGCAGGAGAAATCTGCGTAAGCAGTTTCTCCTGTCGGATCAATGCTCGTTTGTGACGTTCTCGGCACAAACAGC
>CANPZR010000314.1 GCA_947589175.1 uncultured Lachnospiraceae bacterium
TGCGCAATATAAAGAAAGTCAATAAGGCGTTTCCCAAGGATGAGATTCTGACGAGGAAGGTCTATTTGTACGAGAGGGAGAAAAAGAAGCTTACTATGCTGGAGTTATAACGATTTTTGGCTATGGAATAAATCAAAAAGGAGTAAAAATTGATTTGTGTGTTGCCATATGTTTTTTCTATTGTAGAATGTGTAGTTCTTTGTTATAATAGCGGAAGATGAAAATGCAATTTACGTCCTTTTAGGCTCTGAATTGCAGGGAAAAGTCAATTATGGCATGCCTGTAAAGGATATTCTTTACGATGCAATTGGATATTCGAAGCAGATTGAAGAAGCAAGGCGGTCGTACCATAAAAAAGAAAAAGGGAACGATAAAGTCAATGATGAAGCAGAACTAATAGTAGAAGATGGGACACTAAAAATTAAACTGACTAGCGAAGAATTTTTGTCGGGATGGCGAAAGGACGATAAGCTTATGCCAATCATCACTGCTGTTGTGTATTTGGGTGATTCTTCATGGGACGGACCGAAAAGCTTGTTTGAAATGCTGAACGTGCCAGATGAGAGGTTATATCGTTTCCTGAATGATTATAAATTAAATTTGATTTCGCCGGTCGATATGGACGAGGAAGAATTTGAAAAGTTTCATACAGATCTCGGACTTGCGATGAAGGTTATCAAGCATCAGAAGGAAGATGCGGATGAAGTAATAAAGGCGACAAACCACAGAAGGATAGACCAGGATACAGCGTTGTTCCTGAACAGTGCAGTAAGTCTTGGGTTGGAATATGAGGAGGAGAATGGAGGGATTGATATGTGTCTGGCTATGGAGAATAAATCAAAAAAAGATCAGGTGACGGGAGCTATTGAGGCTTATCGTGATTGCGGCACATCCGACGAGGATATTATTGAAAGGGTTATTAAGAAGTTTAATGTTACTAAAGAATATGTCCTTGCCCTGCTTACTCCACAGAAAGTATAACACAGCATATTTTTATTGGAGGATGTAACACAGCCAACATGACGGAGGAACTTATGGCAGCTACCGAACTTGAAACACACATGAAATCTCTGACAGGGCACGCCGCTTCTGCCAGGGGAAAATATGCAGAGGGAAGTCCGGAATATTTCCGGAGCATTTTAAGCTCTCTCTCTGGCAATCTATATCTGGCAGAGCTCTACGAGAAGCTTCTTGCGCAGGTGGTCAGGAAGAATGATTTCGCGGGATTAAAGAGCATTTTTTACCACAAGGCGAAAATCTCCCTGCTGCCGTCCTCCGGCGGCTATGATCACTGTGAGCGTCTCTGGCCGTTGTTAGATTTGCTGGCAAGTGCGGACTTTGACAATATGTACCGCGTGTTGCCAGAGGGGCTGCCGCTTAGCAAAAATGGCTATCCGATGTATATACACGGCACGAATGTGCTGCTGTGCCTTTTGTATAATACAGAGGATAAGACTGTGTACGAGCAGAACCGGGTGAAGGAAAAAGCGGAAAAATTTGTTGCTTCCAAAAAGCCGATATGGGAGAGGGCTGTGGTATCATGCCTGCTTGCCATTATGGGACACGATGTTCCTCGTTTTTCGGAAAATCTGCAGAATTTATGCGTCGGATATAATCGGGCGGACATCGCGCCGTATATGAAGCTGCAGTGCCAGAGCGCCTACGGGCTGCTTGCGCTGGCGAGACATTTTTGGTCGGAGGAGGAGTTTGACGCCGTCATCCTGCCGGAATATAAAAATTTTTCTAAGGACTACGCGGAGTGGCTGTTTTCACAAAAGGAATTGTCGGACGATCTGTGCGTTATCTATGAGGCGCCGATGGACGGGCTTAATGATCTTTTGAAAAAACCGATTGCTCTCACCCGTATTTATCAGAAATATCTGGATTCGGACAGTCCTTATCTCTCCAACATCGAGAAAAAGGCATGGTATATGGATTATAACCGGATGTGGGAAGAACTGTTGGGCGACGGCCGTGATGGAGTAAAAATTGATTAGTGTGATGCCGTACATTTTTTTGGTGTAGATTGTGTAGTTTTTTATTATAGTAGCATTAGTAAATCCAGTCAAGGAGGTGAGAATAGTGAATGTAAAATCTATATCTGTATTAGAGCATTATGACAGTGTGCTCCAGGAAGTTTCTATGGGGAATCCCGTTTATCTGCCAAGTGGGAAGGGCGGTGATTTTGCCATAGTCAGCAGAAAAGAACTGGAAGAATTACATGCAATTAAAACACTTTTTTCTGAAATTGCAAAGGGGGAAGCCTCTGCCAGACAGGAAGGGTGGCTGTCTGCTGATGAGGTAGAAGAAAGGCTTGGTATATGAAAATTTTAAAATATTCCCCGGAAGCAGCAAGAGATTTAGAAAATATCAAACGGATAGTAACAGAAGAATTTGGAGAATCTGTTGCGGTTAAGACTATGAAACGGATTGGGAAGGGAATACGCACTTTGGATACTCTTAGAATGTAGACACAAAACAACATGGTAAATATTCCTCTTGAAAAACATAATAATCCTGTGGTAAACTAGGTTATATGGAGGTGAGCGTATTATGAAAATTTCTACGAAAGGACGCTATGCAATCCGTGTAATGCTGGATTTATCCGAGCATAATACAGGAGAATATATACCGTTAAATGATATTGCCAGACGGCAGGAAATATCGGAAAAGTATCTGGAGTCAATCGTATCCATTCTGGTAAAAAATGACATGCTGACAGCGCTTAGGGGAAAAGGCGGCGGTTATAAACTGGTGAAAGAACCGGGGGAATATACGGTTGCCAGCATATTAAGGGTGACGGAAGGTTCCTTTGCCCCGGTTGCCTGTTTAGAGCATCAGCCGAACCGGTGCGAGAGAGTGGCGTTTTGCAAAACTCTGAAAATGTGGCAGGGACTCCAGAAGCTGATCGAGGATTATTTTGAGAATATTACGATTCTGGATCTGCTCGATGATAATCAGGGAGCGGATTATTATATGATTTAGCAATGAGATAAGGAGACATACAGATGCTCACACAATTTTCAAGAACAGAATTATTGCTTGGGAAGGAAGCGGTGAATCAATTATCCGCCTCAAAGGTTGCAATTTTTGGAATTGGCGGCGTAGGGGGATATGCCTGTGAAGCTCTTGTGCGGAGCGGAGTCGGGGCATTTGACCT
>CANPZR010000315.1 GCA_947589175.1 uncultured Lachnospiraceae bacterium
TCGCTTTTCGCCTGTCCCTGCGTGATGGCATACTGCCGCGTGACGAGATCCGCCGAGTAGCACGCCGCACGCTTAGGCGAAAGCTTTATCCCGCTCCGCTGAATCTCGACATTAGCGATTGATCCGTCTTCGAACTGTACCACTATGTCCAGCACGATGCCCTTGCTGTAGCTGCTGTGGCGCAATCCTTCGTTCTTCAGAGAATGGAGTACCTTGACTTTCCGTCCCAGGATACAGCTGATAAAATCCGACAGCAGCGAGTCCTTCACATCCGGGTCGAAGATTGTCTTGAAGATCGTGTCGCTCAGGAGATTCGGCACTCTTCTCTCGTCCGATATCGCCAGCATCTCCTCCTGACCCTGCTTGCTTAGTTTGTCAAAAGCCGCCTTGACTTCCGGAATGGAAACTATTGACAAATGTAGCGGCTTGCGGCGCGGGATTGACGCGCAAAGCACAAGATATGGAAGGGGTTGGTATTTCCCCGCGGACTCATTTTCATTGGACCGCCGCGACCTCTGCGGCGACAGAAAGGCGCCCGGGCAGGGGAGCATGTCCCCCCGCGGGCGCCTTGTGGTTCTTCTTTGTGGACTTATTAGCTATCGGACTGCGTGCATCAGATCTATAACCGATCCGCTCAGTCGGACTTCTTAGCAGCCAACTGCCGTTTCAGTTCATTGATCAGGGCATCTTTCTCCTGGAGTTCCTCGCGGTGAGTTTTTTCCTTCTCCTGGAGCTCCTCGCGGTGAGTTTTTTCCTTCTCCTGGAGCTCCTCGCGATAAGTTTTTAGTGCCCTCTCCTTCTTCCGGAGTTCCCTTTGATGAGCCTTTTCTTTTTCTTTAAGCGCTCTTTCTTTCGCTTTCAGGGTCTTGTCCTTTTCCGCCAGCTCCCGTCTCTGCCGTTTAATAATCGACTCATTTGTCCGGTTGATACTCCCCACGATATCCTCATTTGCCAGCATATCTGTAATCATATTCATCAGCCCCTCACGGTCTTTTGACATTAGTATAACACGGTCGTACACGCTTTGAAAAGACTTATTTTTCTTTAGGAAGGTTTCCATCTTGTCCGTGTCCTGTATTGTCAGAAACTCCAGCCATGTGTCGATTTTCTTGCCGACGCGCGGCTTTTCCTCCTTGAATACATCCAGACATATGTAAGCATAGTACTGCAAAAGCTCCAGCTCCACTCCTGTATCGCTTTTCTGCTGAAAGAAGTGCTTGTATTTTTTCGTTTCTTTGAACTCACTCGGGCTTTCCTCAAAAATAATGATTGTATACACGGGCTGGATGATATCGTAATCGATTTCGCTTTTCGCCTGCCCCTGCGTGATGGCGTACTGACGCGTGACGAGATCCGCCGAATAGCACGCCGCACGCTTAGGTGAAAGCTTTATCCCACTTCTTTGGATCTCGACGTTAGCAATGGATCCGTCCTCGAACTGTACCACTATGTCCAGCACAATGCCCTTGCTGTAGATGCTGTGGCGAAGCCCTTCGTTTTTCAAGGAATGGAGCACCTTGACCTTCCGTCCCAGGATACAACTGATAAAGTCTGACAGCAGGGAATCCTTCACATCCGGGTCGAAGATGGCCTTGAAAATCGTGTCGCTCAGGAGATTCGGTACTCTTATCTCGTCCGATATTGCAAGCATCTCCTCCTGGCTCTGCTTGCTTAGTTTGTCAAAAGCCGCCTTGACCTCCGGATCTGTATCCAGCAGGATGCGCAGATTGCTTTCTTTCTTTTTTGCTTTGTTTTTATTCCTGTTCATCTATTTCTCCTTTCACAAAACAACTAACAACTAAAAAACAGTTACATGCTTCCCGTTTCATGCTTTCGGTTTTAATGTTCCAAATGGGTAAAAATGGGTAAAACAAATAGAAGTGCCGTAAGTGGCGGCCCACGATAAATTTTCATTGATTTTGTTGGATATTCGTCTATGGATAATCAAATTCAAATGCTGTAAAGCAGATTATATACTATGCTATCTGGCTTGTCAAGTTGGCAAACATTTTACACACGGAATCACTTTCATTGGGTCGCCGCGACCTCTGCGATGACAGAAAGGCGCCCGGGCAGGGTGACGTGTCCCCCGCGGGCGCCTTGTGGGCCTTCTTTGTGGACTTGTCGGCTGCCGGACCGCGCGGCGTCAGATCCATGACCGATCCGCTCAGTCGGACTTCTTAGCAGCCAACTGCCGTTTCAGTTCATTGATCAGGGCATCTTTCTCCGCTAGTGTCCTTTCTTTCTCCTGGAGCTCCTCGCGGTGAGTTTTTTCCTTCTCCTGGAGCTCCTCGCGATAAGTTTTTAGTGTCCTCTCCTTCTTCCGGAGTTCCCTTTGATGAGCCTTTTCTTTTTCTTTAAGCGTTCTTTCTTTATCTTTCAGTGTCTTGTCCCTTTCCTTCAGCTCACGTCTCAGCCGCTTAATAATCGACTCGTTCGTCCGGTTAATGCTCCCTGCGATATTCTCATTTTCTAACATATCTGTAATCATATTCATCAGCCCCTCACGGTCTTTTGACGATATTATTTATAATATTTAGTATAACACGTTCGTACACAGTTTGAAAAGACTTATTTTTCTTCAGGAAGGTTTCCATTTTATCCGTGTCCTGTATTGTCAGAAATTCCAGCCAGGTATCGATTTTTTCACCTACGCGCGGCTTCTCCTCCTTGAATACATCCAGACATATGTAAGCATAGTACTGTAAAAGTTCCAGCTCCACTCCTGTATCGCTTTTCTGCTGAAAGAAATGCTTATACTTTGAAGAAATGCCTGCATTTCTTTGTTTGCTTGAAAGCGCACGGGCTTTTTTCAAAAATAATGATTGTGTAGACGGGCTGGATGATATCGTAATCGTTTTCGCTTTTCGCCTGTCCCTGCGTGATGGCGTACTGACGAGTGACAAGATCTGCCGAATAACACGCCGCACGCTTAGGTGACAGCTTGATACCGCTTCTCTAGATTTCATATGAACTCCGACAGGAGTTCATTGTTTGCAAATGTAGCCGTCCTCGAACTGCAGCACTATGTCCAGCACGATGCCCTTGCTGTAGCTGCTGTGGCGCTGCGACCTCTGCGGCGTCAGAAAGACGCCCGGGCAGGGTGGCATGTCCCCGCGGGCGCCTTGTGATCCTTCTTTGTGG
>CANPZR010000316.1 GCA_947589175.1 uncultured Lachnospiraceae bacterium
TAAGAAACTCTCCGTCATCATGGCCTGCCCTGTCCTTCGCTTCCCTATGCCAGGCCGCCGTCTGCTGCACCTGTTTTGAGTATTGCAGAAAATCATACAGACCGCTTTTTACCGGTTCTGCATATTTTGTTTCAGACTCATTCTCTATGCCCAGGATCAGATACGTGGCCTGATCGTCTGCCATTATGGCGGCTGCCTTCAGCACGTCCCTGAACTTCTCTGGACAGCCTCTTCCTTCCTGTTTCCGAACGGAATCGCAATCTCTGTGGTGTCAAGCTCCCGCAGCCTTCCCGGCCGGATCACCTGCCTTCCATCGTACAGAAAATAGTTGAAGGCATCCGCAAAGACCTCATTATCACTCATGTACTCTTTCGTTAATACGTCAATACGGCCCAATACCTGTCTCCCCTTCCTACTACTATTATGTTTTCTATTGTATGTTTGATGCAGGATTTGCTGTAGGCTGTGATATCTCCATAACGCATATCCACTCTCCCTGCACCTATATTATACTCTGGAGCACATTAAAATGTCAAGTATTTTTTAACACTAGTTTCTGGTTGTTTCACGCCACAGAGCCAACACCTGCTCTTCTGCTTTTCGTTTTTGCCCAAAAATCATACTGTACGGCTCCTTCCCTGGAAGTCTCAGGCGCTTCTGATTAACCCATACAATGGTTATAAGTAAAAATTTCAGGCGGCTTGTAATGGTTCAGGTAGCCGATTGATGTTACCATCCATTCTCCCGGCGGTATGGCGGACGGAACGCGGATACAGGAACGGGATATAGAGAATGTTTCCTCCACCCGGCGCAATCCTATTCTGGCGGACATTTTTGGACGGCTGGGATATATGGAACGTCAGGGCAGCGGCTTTAAGAAAATAAAACTGCTACTGGAAATCTGATCACCAAGCTGAAGAAAGCAGGGCTGATCGAAGCGGTCGGCGGGTACGGCAAGGGAAAATACACTTTCAAGAATCCCGACAGATAAAACAACTGCCCCCCGGTTGATGTTAGCGTAAAATGGATAATTTACAACCCATTTTTCAAAAAGATAAAAAGATAAAATTAAAATGTTTTGAGTTTCCCCATTTTTTTGAAGGACGGCTGTAGTTTAAAATAAGAAATGCAAAAACACATCCTAAATGTTATAATTAAATCACCACAAAATAACAAAACAAAAAGGAATGTTTTTGCATGATTAATTATAACAGATTAGTGTATGAAATTAAAAGGGATTTATCAAATTTTTCCGAAAAAATTTCCAAAGGCCTGAAACGCCCGCAGAAAAAGGTGGATGAAGAACATGCCGTCATTGTGATCGATAACTCTGACATCACCAAGCCATGCAGTCCCAAAATGGAAGCCATCTCGGATGTTCATGATGGAAGCACCGGCGAAATCCGGAAAGGTTACCTCACGGTTGAAGCTGCCGTGCTTTCTAAAGGCAAGAAGATGCCAATGCCCGTTTATGAAAAAGTGTTTTCTTCTGCCGAGGACGGATTTATCAGCATGACTCACGAAAATTTATGCTGTCTGAAGTCGCTGTCTGCCCATTTCGGAAAAAACTGCATACGCACGCTGGACAGGGGCTTTGACGCAAATGAGTACTACAGGTATTTTTTTTAAAATGACGAAAAATTTGTGATCCGCGCGAAAAAGAACCGAAATGTAATTTACAGGAATAAAACGCAGAACATAATGGACGTTGCAGGTCTTTACAAAGGGAGTTACCGGCTGGACTTCATGGATAAACGCAAAAAGAAAACCGAGTGCGGGATCAGCTAAAATTAAAATGTATCTTGCAAAAAGAATCTGCATATGCTATAATTGCTGATAGGCAAATAAAAGTAACAAAGATTCCATGTAGGACGACAAAAAGCCTCGATGCGAGCACATCGGGGCTTTTCTGTTCCCAATTTTGGCAATGGCAGGGCTTAACGCCATAGGCTAATTACCGACTATTGTTATTACTGTCTAACCATTTGATGATGTAATGGCACACTACACCAGCCGTAACAGCAACAATAAAAGTAACAAAGACATCCATCATGTAGGACACCCCCTTTCCGTACCAGTCTAGGGGCGGTAACAGGAAGATTATAACACAATTAGACAAAATTCGCTAGTTACTTTTCACACAGTCCAGCGGTGAGGAATAAATTTCTTAAACTCCAGCCATTTCTCTATTTTGATGACTATTGTATTCCTCCTGCCGTTTTTTTGTGGGTTATCCACAATCATGGGGTGAAATTCTCCCCTGTTCCACTTTTTTGTGGATAACTTTTCATTTTCCCTATTCCATTTTACTCCCGCCTGTGGTATAATAATTTCTCCTTTCACAAAACAACTAAAAAAACACTTTCACACTTTCGGTTTTGTCAGATATTGCTCAATCATACAAACGAGTATCAGCTTCTGCCGAATCGATTCCGGTTCGATATAGCCCGCATGTTCCCTTGTGAACTTATTTGTTGCTGACGTATCTACACCTGATATTATACTCTGGCATGCATTAAAATATCAAGTATTTTTTAACACTAGTTTCTGGTTGTTTCACGCCACAGTGTCAACACCTGCTCTTCTGCTTTTCGTTTTTGCCCAAAAATCATACTGTACGGCTCCTTCCCTGGAGGTCTCAGGCGCTTCTGATTAACCCATACAATGATTATAAATAAAAATTTCAGGCGGCTTGTAATGGTTCAGGTAGCCGATTGATGTTAACGTATCAACTTGTTGTGTGTCATGTGTTGAAATGTAGATATGTTGTTTGCGATTCATCGTAAAAAAAGGGCGCCGCTTTGCGAGTTTACCCCGCTAAAACGACGCCTCCCGTACAATACTAAATGTAGCTTTCCCTTGTAGGCTTGTTTGCTGCCGAACCGCGCGCGTTAGATCCGCTTCATCAGAATCGCACGGTCTTCTTCGGTCACCTTCAAGCCTTTCATGGCTTCCTCCAGGCTTACATGGAAAAACTCCATGGCATTCTTAACGTCCTCATACAATGTCTCCAGTCTCGCCTCCTGCCTGCCCTCCTGCCTTGCCTTCTCATTCATATCCCGTACTGCTTTGCACACATCGACCACCTCCTCTTCCTCGTCGATCT
>CANPZR010000317.1 GCA_947589175.1 uncultured Lachnospiraceae bacterium
TTATGTCTATGCCATATATGGCTTTAGGCTTGTCCCGGTATGCCGATATGTGTCGCCTGCGCATTTGATTGGATGCGGAGATTATTTGCCGGGGCTGTGGCAGTCCCGTTTTTTTGTGCGCAAATTTAGAAAACACGAACAAAAATAAAAGAAATTCAGGCGTCCGGTCTGGCAGGACCGGTGAGAGGGGAGGCGGATTTGGATATGGAAAGCATAATATGCCTGGATCATTTGAATAAAGAATATTCTTCGGAATTTTCCTCGAAATATTCCTCTAAAAAGGCGACGGTCGCGGCGGTAAAGGATGTCAGCATGGAGATCGGGCGAGGAGAGATTTACGGGATTATCGGTTTTTCCGGCGCGGGAAAGTCCACGCTGGTCCGATGTATGAACCTGCTGGAGCGGCCCTCGTCCGGGAAGGTGCTGATTGATGGAGTGGACCTGACCGGGTTATCGCCCGGAGAGCTGCGGAAAAAGAGAAAGAAGATCGGAATGATTTTTCAGCATTTTAACCTCATGCCCTCGCGAACGGTGTTCGAAAATGTGGCATATCCCCTGAAGGGCAGCGGGCTGAAAAACCGGAAATCTTCCACGGAAATCCAAGAGAAGGTGCGAGAGCTTCTGCGGCTGGTGGGAATGGAGGAGAAGGGAAACGCCTATCCGTCGCAGCTCTCCGGCGGACAGAAACAGCGGACGGCGATTGCCAGAGCGCTGGCCAACGATCCGGACATTCTGCTGTGCGACGAGGCGACGTCGGCGCTGGATCCGCAGACGACGAGGTCTATCCTTCTTCTGCTGAAACAGCTAAATGAAACATTGGGAATCACCATCGTGCTGATTACTCACGAGATGGCTGTGGTCAAGGAAATATGCAGCCGGGTAGCGGTGATGGAGGCCGGGAGGATTGTGGAGCAGGGCGCGACATTCGAGATTTTCGCCAATCCGCAGAACCGCCTTACAAAGCAGTTTACGGCGATGACCTCCAACCTGAAAAAGGTGGAGGAGCTGATTGAGAAGGATTCCTCCCTCGTGAATCTGAAAAAGGGGGAGCGCATCGTCCGGATGAGCTTTGTGGAGAGGGGCGTTTCCGAGCCGCTGATCTCGGAGATTTCGCGGCGGTTTGACATTGTGCTGAACATCATATTTGCAGATGTGGAAATGGTGCAGGGGTATCCGCTAGGCGGGACGGTGGCCATTATCGGCGGCAGCCGCGCGCAGATCGATCAGGCGATGGAGTACCTGAAGGAGAGAAATGTAAAGGTGGAGGTGTTGAAGGATGCAGACGATACTTGAGAAAATCGCGCCCAATGTCATGGCGGAACCGGAGCGGTTCGGGGAGAGCATTGTGGCAACCCTGCAGATGACGGCGTGGTCGGGCGTGTTTATGTTTTTCATAGGAATGATTCTGGGAATCCTTCTCATCGTGACCAGAGAGGGCGGAATCCTTAGACAGAGAGTGGTCTATCAAATTCTTGACAAGGTGATTAACATCTGCCGCTCCATTCCCTTTGTCATCTTTATCGCGATACTTTTGCCGGTCACAAAGGCGATTATGGGGACGAAAATAGGCGTGCAGGGCGTGATTGTCCCGCTGGTGGCGGCGGCAGCCCCCTTTTTTGCCAGACAGGTCGAAACCGCGCTGGCAGGCGTGGATCCGGGGCTTGTGGAGGCGGCGCAGATGATGGGAAAAACGCCCGTGGGAATTATTTTTTCTGTGTACCTGCGGGAGAGCATAGCGCCTATTGCCAGAGGAACAACGATTACGCTGATCAATCTGGTGGGGCTGACGGCGATGGCGGGATATGTCGGTGCGGGAGGACTCGGGGATTACGCCATAACGTGGGGCTATAATTATGGAAGGACCGACGTGATCTGGGCCGCCGTGGCGGCAGTCGTGGTCATTATATCTGTCATTCAGCTCATCGGCGGATTGACGGCAAAAAAATATACACATTAAAATTAAAAAGTGAAAAGAAAAGGAGATTGAAAATCATGAAACGAATTATAACAATTACCCTATTGGCATCATTATTGCTTGCAGTATTAACCGGATGCGGAAATTCCGAGACGGCCGGGACACAGACGCAGACCGCCAGCGGTTCGGCGACAGAAAGACAGACCGTGAAACTGGGCGTGACGGGAGCCGTTTACGAGGATCTGTGGGCGCCGACCATAGAGAAGCTGGCGAAGGAGGGAATTGATCTGGAGCTTGTACAGTTCTCGGATTTTGCCCTTCCCAACAATGCGCTGGACACCGGCGACATTCAGATGAACGCTTTCCAGCACCACGCGTATTTTGAAAATGATAAATCCACCAACGGCTATGACATTTCCATTCTCGGCGATACATTTGTCGTTGCCATGAACCTTTTTTCCGGCCAGTACAAGGATGTGTCGGAAATTCCGGAGGGAGCGACGGTGGCGGTACCCAATGACGCGACCAATTACGGAAGGGCTCTCCTTCTTTTGCAGGACGCTGGACTGCTCACGCTGAAGGAGGGTTCCGGAAAGACGCCGACGACGAAGGACATTGAATCGAAAAAGGTGGAGCTTTTGGAGGTCAACGCGGCTATGACATATGAATATGTAGATGACGATGAAGTGGCGGCGGCAGTGGTAAATGGAAATTATGCCGCCAGCTATGGGGTGGATCCGAACACGGCGATATTTTATGAGGACGTGGACCTTTCCGACAACAGCTTTACCTGCGTGATTGCCGTAAAATCCGAGGATGTGAATAACGAAACCTATAAAAAGGTCGCCGACGCGTTCTGCTCGGAGGACACCAAAAAGCTGTTTGATGAAAAATATAAAGGATTTTTTGTCCCTGCATGGGAATGAGGTGACAGATACAATGAAATGGCTGTATGAAATTATTCCCGACGCAGACCGGGTGGTGACGGAGGGAATAGAGGATCGGTATTTGAGCGATACGCTGGGGCGGCTAAAGGGAAACGCTGCCGCCCTGGTATTTATAAAATCCGCCGAGGAGGCGGCTGCGGTGATCCGGCGGTGCAGGGAGGAGCGCATACCGGTGACGCCGCGCGGTGCAGGGACCAATCTGG
>CANPZR010000318.1 GCA_947589175.1 uncultured Lachnospiraceae bacterium
AAATCACTTATTATAAATACAGTAAAAGCCTTGAAAATACTTCCCAAAGAGAAGCCGGATTTGATAATTTCATCTGGCGCTGGACCGGCTGTCCCCTTTTTTTGGCTGGGGAAATTTATGGGAGCAAAGACAATTTATATAGAAGTTTTCGACAGGATTGACAAGCCGACAGTTTCAGGAAAACTCTGTTATCCTGTTACAGATAAATTTATCGTGGAGTGGGATGAAATGAAAAAGGTTTATCCCAAAGCTATTAATTTAGGAAGCATATTTTAAACTATCTTGTAAGAGAGTGAGCACATGATTTTTGTTACCGTAGGAACTCATGAACAGCAATTTAATCGATTGATTAAATGTGTAGACGAGCTGAAACAGAATGGGCAGATCAAAGAAGAAGTTGTCATGCAGACAGGATACAGTACATACGAGTCAGTGTATTGTGAATGGCAGAAATTATATCCCTATCAGCAAATGTTAGAGTATGTAAATAAGGCTCGTATTGTTATTACCCATGGCGGACCATCTAGTTTTATTATGCCTCTCCAAATAGGAAAGACGCCTATTGTTGTTCCCCGCCAAAAACAATATGATGAGCATGTCAATAACCATCAGGTTGAATTTTCTAAAAAAGTTGCGGAACGGATGGGTTCCATTATTGTTGTAGAAGATGTGAACGAGCTCCAGGAGACAATTAAAAAGTATGATGAGATCGTTAAGAGTATGGAAAATGGTTTAAAAAGCCATAATGCGGAATTTAATAAGGAATTTCGCAAAATAGTTGATGAACTGTGGAAAAGGAAAGATAAAAGATGAAAGTCGGAATCATGTCCATGCAGAGAATCATTAATTATGGTTCGTTTTTACAAGCGTATGGGTTAAAGCGCATACTGGAAGAATTGGACTGTGAAGTGCAGTTTGTAGATTATCATACGGGACAAACATTGATGCCGACAAATGATGGAACAGGAATTTGCAGAAAAATAAAAAAGGCACTAGAGGTTTTTAAATGTAGGGCTCCGTTAAGAGAAAAAATACGTTTTATACAATTCAAAAAAGAATTTGCAGACAAATATTATCAATATTTAGATATAAGTAGTCACATGAATTACAACACGCCTGTGGATGTGTTGGTCATAGGCAGTGATGAAGTTTTTAATTGTGTACAGGATAATACGAATGTGGGATATTCTCCAGAACTCTTTGGCGTTGGAAACAGGGCTGGCCGGGTGATATCCTATGCAGCCTCTTTTGGAAATACGACAATAAAAAAGTTGGAGACATATGGCGTTGATAATGAAGTCGCGGGATGGCTGAGGGCTTTTGACGCTCTTTCTGTTCGTGATAATAATACAGGAGAGATTGTCAGAACATTGACTGGTATTGAGCCGGAATACCATCTTGATCCGGTTTTGATATATGACTTTTTTACTAAAGAAAAAATATCCGACATGGTAGACGAAAAGAATTATATGGTTTTGTATGGGTATACCGGTCGTTTTAGCGTTGATGAATGTAAGACAATTCGTTCTTTTGCGAAGGAAAGAAAACTGAAAATACTCTGCATAGGCGGAGTGCAACATTGCTGTGACAGATTTGTAGATTGTTCACCATTTGAAGTGATAGCCTATTTTAAAAATGCTGCCGCGGTGATAACAGACACCTTTCACGGCAGCATACTTTCAATAATCACGCACAGAAAATTTGCAGTTTTTGTTCGGGATGCCGGTTATGGTAACGCACAGAAATTGTTGGATTTGATGAAGAGATTGAAACTTGAAAGTCAGATTGTTTCTGATATCAGTTGCCTTAGTGATGTGTTAAAAAAAACACCTGTTTATGTAGCTGTCGACAGCATTATAGCAAAAGAAAGAGATCAATCATACAGTTATTTGAAATGTCAAATCAATCTGTACAATAAAAGGTGATAAAATGAGAACCGTTTGTGATATAAATAAGTGTGCTGGTTGTATGGCGTGCGTTGATATATGTAGCCAAAATGCGATAAATATAGAAGATGATCTCCTGGCGTATAATGCAGTTATTGACAGTAAAAAATGTATTGATTGCGGAGCTTGTCGTAGTATATGTCCGAATAATACTGCTGTACCAAATTATGCTTCTCAAAAATGGTATCAAGGCTGGTCAAAAGACGAAAAAGTACGTTCAGAAGGTTCTTCCGGCGGTGTAGCCTCTGCCATAGCGACTGCTTTTGTCCAAAATGGAGGATATGTTTGCAGTTGTACTTTTAAAGATGGAACGTTTAAGTTTGAGATTGTAAATGATATCAATGATATAAACAAATTTAAAGGTTCCAAATATGTAAAAAGTAATCCACGCGGGATTTATAAACGGATTCTTGTTCTTCTCAAAAATAACGAAAAAGTTTTGTTTATAGGTTTGCCATGTCAGGTTGCCGCAGTCAAGAATTTCGTTAGTAAATATGATAAAATGCTATATACAATCGAGCTGATTTGTCATGGAACTCCATCGCCGAAAGTTCTGGAAATATATTTAAAACAACATGGATTTGAACTAAATGCATTAAAAGAGATTAGTTTTAGATACAAAAAACAGTTCCGATTAGAACCGATAATAAAATCGGGAATGCAAGACAGTTATTTGATGGCTTTTCTTGAGGGTATAGATTTTACCGAAAACTGTTATAGCTGCCAGTATGCAAAAATTGAGCGTGTGGCGGATGTGGCTTTGGGAGATTCGTGGGGAAGTAATTTGTCGAAAGATGAAGTAAAAAAGGGCATTTCTCTGTTATTGTCCCAAACGCAAAAGGGCGATTATTTGATAGAACAAGCAAATTTACAACTTGAGGATGTTGATGTGGAAAACGCCATAAAGCATAATGGACAGCTTATTAGCCCGTCGATATCACATAAAAACAGAATAAAATTGATTGATTATTTAAAATATGGAGAAAATTTTGACCGATTAGTTATTCGCCTGCTTCCAAAGAGGTTCATAATCAAGTGCATAAAATTTATGCTTACTAAGTTAAAAATTATTCGGGGGGGTACAGAATAGCTGTCGAATGTATTGAATCTG
>CANPZR010000319.1 GCA_947589175.1 uncultured Lachnospiraceae bacterium
CTGTCATACTCGCCGATCAGGGCAATCGACTGATTTCCATTGTGAAATTCGCTGCCGTCCGCCTGCATATTCATAGGAGAAACGATCAGAACATGCTTATCTTCCATCGGGAAAAAATCCGGGCACTCCCACATCGTCCCATACTTCCCCTGATTGTCCGCCAGCACGGACACATATCTCCACTCCCGCAGATTGTCCGACTCAAAGAGCGCCACCTGGCCCTGCTGCCGCTCATTCCGATTGCCCGCCACCAGATAGTAGGTGTCGCCCTCCCGCCACATTTTCGGATCGCGGAAATCCTCCTTAGAAAAACCCAACGGGAGCCTCTCCCACGGAACGACCGGATTTTTCTCCACCTTTTCATAGTGGAGGCCGTCGCCGACTGCCAGACACTGCTGCTGAATCGCGCTTCCATCTCCCCCGTCCGAATCCATCACCCCGGTGTAAACCAGCACATGACGGTCCCCGTCCTCTATGGCGCTGCCGGAAAAACATCCGGCAGCATCATACGGGCGATCGGGCGCCAGCGCGACGGGCAGCTCCTCCCATTTCACAAAATCCTCGGAAACACAGTGTCCCCAGTGCATCGGCCCCCACTCCGTACTGTATGGATGATATTGGTAAAACAGGTGGATTTTCCCCTTATAAAAGGAGAATCCATTGGGATCGTTCATCCAGCCCACCGGCGGGGCAACGTGAAATTCCGGTCTCTCGCTTTTGTCCGCCCTATATTTTTCCTGATACTCATTTGCCTTCTCTAATAGCGTCATTTTTTTCCTCCCCGCTCACAATATCATAACTCAATCGCGTATTCCGTCTTCGGATCAAAGAAGTGCATCTTATGCGGCATCATCACAAACTCCACGGTGTCGCCGATTCCGCTCACCTCGTACTTGGATACCCGCGCCACCGTCGTGATGCCGCCAAATTCAAAATAGAGGTTATTTTCATTTCCCATAATCTCCGTATTCTCGATCACGGCGCTCTGCTTATCCGCCCCGTACAGCTCCATGTTGGGATCGTCGAATTTAATGTCCTCTCCCCGGATTCCCATAATCAGCCCGTCCTTGTACGCGCGCAGCTTTTCGGCGCTTCCCTCCGGCAGCGCCACCTTTCCGCCGCCCTCGAACACGATGTGCGAATCCTCCAGCCGGACCGGGTAAAAATTCATCTGCGGAGAGCCGATAAATCCCGCCACAAACTTATTTATAGGATGCTCGTACAGCTCCATCGGCGCCCCGGTCTGCTGGACCACGCCGTCCTTCATAATGACGATCCGGTCCGCCATCGTCATGGCCTCGACCTGGTCGTGCGTCACATAAATGGTCGTACTGCCTAACTCGCGGTGCAGCTTGCTGATCTCATTTCTCATGCTGACACGGAGCTTCGCATCCAGGTTGGACAGCGGCTCATCCATCAAAAACAGCTTCTGGTTTTTCACAATGGCCCTCCCCAGGGCTACCCTCTGCCTCTGCCCGCCGGACAGGTTCTTGGGCTTTCTGTATCGGTATTCCTCCAGGCCGAGAATCTTCACCGCCCAGTCCACCTTTTTCTTAATCTCATCGGCAGGAACCTTCATGTTCTTAAGACCATAGGAGATATTTTTCTCCACCGTCATATGAGGATACAGCGCGTAATTCTGGAACACCATAGAAATCCCCCGGTCCATTGGCGCGACCTCATTCATTCTCTTTCCGTCAATGTACAAATCCCCGCTTGTGATCTCCTCAAACCCGGCAATCATGCGCAGCGTAGTCGACTTGCCGCACCCGGACGGTCCGACAAACGCGATAAACTCCTTTTCCTCTATGGACAGGTTAAAATCCGTAACGGCATTTTTATCCGTCTTATCATATTTTTTACAAACATTTTTTAACTCTACGAAACTCATATCTGCCTCCATTCTGCCGCTCCAGCGGCTCTATAATAGGTGGGGGAATTTGTGCGGGAGCACAAATTCCGAATTGAAAATATAATTTTTGAGAAAAATTATATTTTCAATTTTTACCCTTCTTTTGATCCTGTTGACACAACGCCTTCTACAATCTGCTTGGAGAAGAACGAGTAAATAATTATAACGGGTATCGTGACCAGCGTAATCACTGCCAGCGTCTGACCCATCGTCGTATTTTCATTTGCGGTAATCGCGTTCAGGCCGATCTGCGCCGTCAGCAGATCCCCCGATGTAAATACCAGCGAGGGCCACAGATAATCATTCCACACATTCAAAAAGGTAAATACGCTCACCGTGGCGACCACGCTTTTTGACATGGGCAGCACCATCGTAAAGAAATACTTGAGCGGACTGCAGTGGTCTAACTGCGCCGCCTCGTACACATCGTCCGGGAGGCTGACAAATACCTGCCGGAACAGGAAAATATTGAACGGGTTCACAATCATCGGGAGAATATAGCCGATGACGTTATTGAGCAGCCCCACCTTCGCGATGAAGAAGAAATGAATCGTGATAATCGTCTCCATCGGGACAATCATCAGGAGCATAATAATCATCAGCCAGCGCTCCCGAAACGGGAATTTAATCTTCGCCAGCGCGTACCCCGCCAGCCCGTTTACGATAATCCCTAACACGATCAGTACCGCCGCGTAAAACAGCGTATTCGCCGTGTACTTCAAAAAGGAAGTGTCCGTCAGAATGGTTATATAATTATCGAAAAAATTTCCATTCAGGGCCGGCGGAATAAACGCTGCCATCGAGTTCATGTCGCTTGTGATTGCCGCGTCCGTCTTAAACGAATTTGCCACCATCCAGATGACCGGGAACAGAAAGAACAGCGAGGCAACCAACATGACTGCGACCAGAATCCAATTACCTATTTTTTGCTTTCTTGTTTTCATGCTTATCCTCCTTATCCCTGGTCAGAATCGTCTGGATCACGGTGAGTATCATCACAAATATGGCAAACACAATCGCCATCGTTGACGCCAGGCCGATTTCCCAGTTTACAGTGCCGGTTTCATAAATGTCATATACCATCGTATAGGTCGAGTGGGAGGGCCCGCCGCCCGTCATTACCATCGGCTGTACCAGCAT
>CANPZR010000320.1 GCA_947589175.1 uncultured Lachnospiraceae bacterium
GTATACGGGGGCACGCCGCCATACTGCTTCACCCGTCCGCTTCCGGCATTATACGCCGCGGCCGCCAGGGTGTAATCCCCGTCAAATTCTTTCAGGTGCGCCTTCAGCAGCTTAGCAGCCGCCATGATGTTCTCCTCCGCGTCAAAGGGATCCTCTACTCCCAGATCTTTACAATTTTCCGGCATGAGCTGCATAATCCCCTGGGCGCCGGCGGACGAAACGCAATTCGTGTCAAAATCCGACTCAGCCTTTGCCACAGCCACCAAAAAGTCATACGATACATCATACTTCTCAGACGCCCGCTCAAAAATGCTTTTCAGCGATACAGTCTTCGTGCTCTTGTTCTTCGCGGACGCGCCTGACGTCGAGCGCGTCTGTATCGCGTCCGTCTCCTTTTCTAAAATTTTCTCAAAGGAAGTAATGGAAGATTCCCCGCTCTGCGCCTGGCCGCCGGACACCGCCTGCGACAGCTGCAGAGACTTTGTAATATCATTTACTGCCAACGAAGTCAACTTCATCCGTCCTCCTCATCTGCTTTCTATCATTGATTATATATAATTTCCCCGGGATAAGTCAAGCCTCACCGCCCGCTCCGGCAATCTTTTTTTCCAGCTTTATATGCCGGAGCAGCACGACCACCAGCACGGCGCTGACCACCCCAAAGAGCAGTTCCATGACGCCCAGATAGGGGATGTTCTTCGCCGCCAGCCAGTTTTCCAGGGCCTCCACAATATAGGACGCGGAGTTAAAGCACATGTGCAGAAGCACCGATCCCCAGATCGTCCCGGTCTTCTCATACACATAGGCCAGAATAATCCCAAAAATGGTGGCATAAATTCCCTGCACCCAGTTCATGTGAAAAATCCCGAACAACAGTCCGGATATAATCGCCGCAGGCGCGATGGAAAACGCCCGGCGCAATCTCCCGTAAATCATCCCCCGGAACGTCAGCTCCTCCACTAACGGCCCGAACAGGCACACGACCAAAATCATAAGGGCTGGCGGAGCCGTGCTCAGGTCAAAGTTCTTCGCCAGTTCCTCGTAGGCCTTAAACATATCGGGAAATACAACCGCAATGCCCATCAAGAGCAGGTTGATGGCATACTGCCCCAAAAAAGCCGTCCCCGCAATACAGAGCACAT
The DNA here is from genome assembly GCA_947589175.1 of uncultured Lachnospiraceae bacterium. Classification (GTDB taxonomy): domain Bacteria; phylum Bacillota; class Clostridia; order Lachnospirales; family Lachnospiraceae; genus Eubacterium_F. The sequence continues at coordinate 1,143 of CANPZR010000320.1, forward strand.
TTTTCAGGGAAAAGGCCCGCCGGTAATCCGGCTTGTAACTATATTTATTCTCTCGGAAATAGTACCATACGCCAAAGCAGGCAAAGAGAATCAAATCCGCCAGGGCGGAAATGATAATCAGCCCCTCGCCGCTCTGAAAAATCTCCAGGCTTTTTATCATATGATTATATATCTGCACTGAATCCACTGTCTCGCCGGATGCTATTTTTATAAATACATCCCTGTATAGGCACATCACGACAATCAGGCTGATGGCAAACTCCGCCATGAACGCGATACACACATAAAGCGCCACCCAGCCCAGGGAGGCCCATTTTTTCTTCATTTCTTTCCTCTTTTCTCATATTCGGCACACGGCCGCCGCTATTTTTCAAAATCAGATGCTCATATCTTTTTTATTTTATCACGAACCCCGCACAGGGTCAATTTTCTAATACAAATTTTTTGATTTTTTTTGGAAAACATGATACTATTATGGAAAGATGCTGGGGCAAAAAACATTTTGACTCCATGAGATGATTTGAAAATACACGGTTTACAAAATACGGGGAGACCGGCGTCTCCCGGAAAGGCGGAATTTATTTTATGAAATTATGGGGCGGACGATTTACCAAGGAGACCAATGAGCTGGTTCACAATTTTAATGCTTCTATTTCCTATGATCAGAAATTTTACAAGCAGGACATTCTCGGCAGCATTGCCCATGTGACCATGCTGGAAAAGCAGAACATACTTACCTCCGATGAAAAAGAGGCCATTGTCGAGGGACTGCAGGGCATTTTGCGGGATATTGAGAGCGGCGCGCTGCCCATCACGGCGGAACACGAGGATATCCACAGTTTCGTGGAGGCCAACCTCATCGAGCGCATCGGCGAGCCGGGGAAAAAGCTCCACACCGGACGGAGCCGCAACGACCAGGTGGCGCTGGACATGAAGCTTTACACCCGGGATGAAATCATCGCCATCAACGACCTTTTAAAAGAACTCATGGTGGTGATTCACCGGATTATGAAGGAAAATATTCACACCTTTATGCCGGGCTTTACCCATCTGCAGAAGGCGCAGCCGGTCACGCTGGCCCACCACTTCGGCGCCTATTTTGAAATGTTCCGCAGGGACCGGAGCCGCCTGCGCGATATATACGACCGCATGAACTACTGCCCTCTGGGCGCGGGGGCGCTCGCCGGCACCACCTATCCGCTGGACCGGGAGTACAGCGCCTCCCTGCTGAAATTTGACGGGCCGACGTTCAACAGCATGGACTCCGTGTCCGACCGGGATTACCTCATCGAGCTGCTCAGCGCCATGTCCACCATCATGATGCACATGAGCCGCTTCTGCGAGGAGATTATCCTCTGGAACTCCAACGAGTACCAGTTTGTGGATATTGACGACTCCTATTCCACCGGCTCCAGCATTATGCCCCAGAAAAAGAACCCGGACATCGCCGAGCTGGTACGCGGCAAGACCGGACGCGTCTACGGCGCGCTCATCTCCCTTCTCACGACGATGAAAGGGATTCCTCTGGCATACAATAAGGATATGCAGGAGGACAAGGAGCTGACCTTTGACGCCATCGACACCGTCAAGGGATGCCTCGCCCTCTTTACCGGCATGATCGACACGATGAAATTCAACAAGCCGGTCATGGAAGCCAGCGCCAGGAACGGATTCACCAACGCCACAGACGCCGCCGACTATCTGGTCAACCACGGCGTTCCCTTCCGGGACGCCCACGGCATCATCGGACAGCTCGTGCTGCTCTGCTTGGAAAAAAATATCGCGCTGGACGAGCTTCCTCTGGAAGAATACCAGAAGATTTCCCCGGTATTTAAAGAGGATATCTATGAGGCCATCTCTCTTGATACATGTGTAGAAAAGCGGAACA
>CANPZR010000321.1 GCA_947589175.1 uncultured Lachnospiraceae bacterium
CTGTATGAAAAAATGGGGTTTCGCATTACGGGGGTAAAACCGGATGCTATACGGATGAAGGATGGCACTTTTGTAAATGAGTATATGATGCTAAAACGGCTGTAATCTTTTTAACAAGTCAGTTGAGACACCCGTGCGGCTATGATATAATGGATATGTTGTCGCACCCATTCTAACAACAGAAGGGGGGTGTACTGTTTGGAGTTGATCGCTTCTTTCTTGATCTCTGTTATGGCGGGTGTAATTAGCTATTACATTTGCAAGTGGTTAGACGGAGATGACCGTGACAGCTAGCCCAAAGAAAGCCCCGGAGGTGACGCTCCGGGGCTTTGGTTTTGTGTACCGTTTAGATACAGCTTCTTTCTTAGCTGACGCTATTATACCATATGAGTCAGTCAAATGCAAGTATTCCCTTTTATTAACTTTTTAATCATTTGAACCGATTTATTTTGTCTTGCATTTTAAATGTTTTTGTTGTAGAATGTTTGAAAGACAGAAGAATATATAGATGGATGTAACATCGGAGGGTAAGTCATTCATGAAATGATGAGCTGGATAAGATGTCAGGTTGAAATACCTGTTATCTTGTCCAGCCATTTTTGGTTATAGGAGATTTTACGGGATTTTTCGTGAAATGCTAGGCATTTCGGCCGTTAAGGAGGGAATTATGAAAAATAGTCAGGATTTTACCAAAGGGAAAATACTTTCACCGCTGCTTCGCTTTGCGATGCCAGTCCTATTTGCGCTTTTTCTGCAATCGCTATACGGGGCGGTGGATCTGCTGATAGTCGGTAAGTTTGCAGAGGCGGCGGATGTATCGGCTGTTTCTACCGGTTCGCAGATTATGATGACATTGACGGGGCTTGTGAGCAGCTTCGCGATGGGAACTACTATTTTTATCGGACAGAGAATCGGGGAGAAAAAGCCGAAAGAGGCGGGAAGGATTGTCGGGAGCGGGCTTCTGTTTTTTCTCGCGGTCGGCATAGTTTTGACAGTGCTGATTCCGGCGGGGGCGGGACTGCTGGCGCGTATCATGCACGCCCCAGAGGAAGCGTTTTCACTTACCGCTGTGTATATTCGCATATGTGGAGCGGGCTTCATTGTGATTATCGCCTACAATCTTATTGGTAGTATCTTTCGTGGCCTGGGTGATTCCAGAACGCCGTTATTAACCGTTGCCGTTGCCTGTGTCTGCAATATAGCGGGCGATCTTCTGCTGGTAGCCGTATTTCATCTCGGAACGGCGGGAGCGGCAATTGCTACGGTTTTTGCGCAAATGGTCAGCGTTGTTATTTCCTTTCTCTTGATTCGGCGCAGGGAACTGCCATTTTTAATGGACAGGAGCATGATACGGTGGGATGGTGGCATTATTGGGAAGATTTTCCGTCTGGGCGCGCCAATCGCGCTGCAGGATCTTCTGGTGGGAATATCGTTTCTCGTGATACTCGCTATTGTCAATTCTCTCGGACTGACGGAGTCTGCGGGAGTTGGCGTTGCGGAGAAAGTCTGCGCGTTTATCATGTTGGTTCCGTCGGCTTTTATGCAGGCTATGTCTGCGTTTGTCGCGCAAAATCGCGGCGCGGGGAAACCGGAGCGGGCGGTAAAGGCATTGAAGTATTCCATAGGCGTATCGCTGATTTTTGCGGTGACGATGTTTTACCTATCATTTTTCCACGGCGATATGCTGTCCCGGATTTTTGCCAGGGATTCGGATATTATCGCAGCATCGACACAGTATTTGAAGGCGTATGCCATTGATTGTCTGTTGACATGTTTTTTGTTTTGCTTTATCGGATTTTTCAACGGAATGGAACTCACTACTTTTGTCATGGCGCAGGGTATCATCGGGGCATTTTGCGTGCGGGTTCCTGTTTCATTTATCATGAGCAGGATTCGGCCGGTATCGTTGTTCCGGGTTGGACTGGCGACGCCGTGCTCCACCATTATTCAGATATTGCTCTGTTTCGGTTGCATGGTGCATATAAAATCAATCGCAAAAAAATACGATTGATTTTAGATAGTTTGAAAAATAACTTGTAAAAAAAAACAAATTTATGATATACTTCAAGTAAGAAAATCTTACAAATGGCATGATTATGAAAGGGGTATGAGTATGGATATGCAGATATTGACTGTTTCCTCAAAAGGGCAGATATCACTTCCGGTGAATATACGAAAGACGCTTTCCATTGGTACTGGAGATAAGTTGATTGTATATACTTCCGGTGATGTCATCATGTTAAAAGCATTGAAATTGCCCACGGTACAGGAGTTTGAAAAATCATTAGATGAAGCGCAAAGGTGGGCGGCATCAGTTGGGTATGAGGAAGGCGATGTGAATGATATTATTAAAAGTGTGAGAAAGAGGGGTAGGGAGTGAAGATTGTTGTTGATACGAATGTTCTGATATCCGGTGTGTTTTTTGGGGGATATCCTAAAAAAATTCTAAGCGCTTCTGTGGATGGAAAAATCAGAGCGTGCGCCAGCATGGAGATACTAAATGAATATCAGGAAATTATACAGGAAATGGTGCAGCGCAAACAGGGACATATTGATGTGTCTATTCTAAATCCCTTGATTCAGTCTATGGAAATTATTGAACCTGCCTCTAAGATAGAAATATGCAGGGATCCAGATGATGATAAGTTTATAAATTGTGCGAAGGATGCTCAAGCGATGTATATTGTCAGTGGAGATAAAGATTTATTGGTAATACAACAGTTTGAAAATATTTCCATAGTGACGGCAAAAGAGTTCTGTGAGCGATATCTGTCGGAAATCTAAAAATTCCAATCTTTTTAAATTTGAGTGTCTATATAAATCAGAGCCATGGCATTACACTTTTTAATAAGTCTTGTCCGGCTATTTTTGATTATAGGAGATTTTACGGCCGATTTCGCGTATAGAGGTGTACGAAGTACAAGATAAAATAAGCATTTTTCAAAATAAAAGTTAAAATTTATAAAAAATCCCAACCTTTTTCAAAT
>CANPZR010000322.1 GCA_947589175.1 uncultured Lachnospiraceae bacterium
TTCTTTGCTTTCAATCACAAGTTCATTATCAAAGCAAAGCTGATTAAGTAATTTCCAGAAATGAAGCCCCGCCCCTGTATTCTCTGTCCACAAATATCTCATCTCACAGTTCCTCCTCTAAGGTTATCCTGTAATTATCCAGCTTTAACACCTTAAAACTTTTATCGGATACATTGAGGCCATCACAATTTCGCAAAAAAAGCATATATTGATTGGAAAATTCAAAGTTGAGAAATCCCCTGATTTCATCATTGATTAAAATATCCGCGTTATCCATTACAATGAAACTATCTCTACACTGTTTTATAGTTTCTAAAATTCTTATATATCATCCGATTCTCTCCTTTCATACTCCTTACTCCACCAAGCATTGTATCCTCTGCTTCCAGTCACTATATCCGAATCATTAAATCGGATTTTCGCATCATCTGGAATGTCAATCAATGATGGCCTTGACATATAAATTTTTATATTATCCATTGCAAAAATGATTTTAAGCACATTGGGACCACATTCCTCTACACATACCACTTTATCAGGATTTTTTATAATATTGAGTAATGTCTTACAGCCTGATGATAAATTACGAATTGTGCCTAACCCATATACCGTTTCAATATACTTATCTGGCGTCAATTTCGCATGATCTACTTGCTGAATGAGGTTGATTTCCCTTTGGGCCATTTCTTCATTGCATGTATGCAAATTGAAGTACAGATCATTTTGAAATATCCAATCTCTTGAATCCTTTTTTTCTGTATATATATCAATCATTCCGTATCACCTCTCTAAGCAGATTTTTGTAATTTATTTTCGAATAACCTTTCGCATACCGGCTCCGCAAAAATCGTGCGGAATGAGTTTAAATCCCAGTTTTTCATAAAATCCTTCTTTTCCTTTTTCTGCAATCAGTTGAACACTGGAGCGTCCGCCTAAAGGCGTTTGATCCTCCGCATACTTCAACAGCATGCTTGTAAGATTCGTACCAATTCCGCGGTTCTGGAATGACGGATGTACTACTACATCTACAATCAAAAAATACATTCCGTCACCTGTCAGCCGCCCCATACCAACCATCTGATTGTTTTCAACTGCGGATACAGTGTACAAACTATTAGAAAGCGCCTGCTGTGTCTGACTCTGTGAAAAAAGCTGCCAGCCTACGCTTTTCCTAAGAGAACAATATTCTTCATAGCTTAATGAATTTTGTCTGTATTCCATTTTTTCAAAACCTCCATCCGGTCCACCACTCCCCGCACATCAATGCCGGGATGCGTGAAATAAATCTGGCAGATCTGTTCCGTCAGCGCGCGGCTGATTCCCCGCGTCCTCACAATGTAATCGACCGACCGCCTGCGCTTGATGTCCCGCACAATCGTCTCGACAATTTTCCACAGCTCTCCACTGTCAAGTTCTGGGCACAAACAATCGGAATCTGGACATAAATTATCGGAAGCCGCACTCCGCGCATCATCTGACAAGTCAATCCGCTCCACCATCAGTCTCCCGCTCGTATCGTCAAACTCCAGCACTGCCATTGTCGCCGGCCTCCCGAAACGCCGCGGTCCGCCACTCCCCGGATTCAGCCAGAGCCGGCCTTCTTCTTCCCTCTCCTCATACTTGTGCGAGTGCCCATAAATAACAATATCCGCGTCCTCTGCCTCCGCGGTCAACTGCTTTTTATTGTGAATCATGTATATTTTCTTGCCATAAAGTTCGAAACTGATTTCCTTCGGCAATTCCTTTGCCCATTCCTTATCGCAATTTCCCCGCACTGCAATCACGCGCGCACATTCCTTCAACTTGTCCCATGTCCCCTGATCCGCAATGTCGCCGCCGTGCAGAATCAGCTCCGCCGACCGGAGAGTTTCGACCGCTTTCGGCAGTAGGATTCCATGTGTATCCGAAATCACGGCAATCTTATGTTTTGGCATTTGTCTATTCCTCAAACTTTCCGCAAAACTATTTCTGCCGGTTCCTTTTATTTATAAATGTCATGACGATTTTCCAAATAATCCACCCAAATGCTAAGCCTATAATATTATCAATGATGGCCCTGCCTGTCATTGTATATAAACCTAGTTTATTTTCGACCAATAATAGAATGATCATTACAATTATGTAGCCCAAAAAATCTTTGATAAGTTCAAGGAGTTTCTCTTTTTTCATGCCCCTATGATTCATAAATCGGCACCACCTTCCCGAGCGTAATCACGGCGTTTTTTTCTATCGGGCCATGAATAACATCGACTTCTGTATCAAATAATTCCTCCAGCCGATATTTAAGTGCATTAAGTGTAAGCAATGATACCGATGCTGTAATAAATTCCACCAGAAGGTCCACATCGCTCTGCTCGTGGTTAGTTCCATCTGCATAAGAACCAAATAATTCAACTTTCTTTATCGGATACTCCGCGGCAACCGTAATAATTCCTTCTCTGATTTTACCGATATCAAGCATAAAATTCCCCCTCAAAACACCTCATCAAAAACCGAAAATTCAAGCGCAGACACATCCCTCTTTATAACATTCATGTATATATTCCCGGGACTGATAGTAAAAATCCGTATTATAATTTGATATGGCCTCATCAATCCACGATGAGTACACTTCCACAATCCCGTCAATCAAATTTTTACCGGAGTGGTCGCACAGATCCTCAATCAAGCGCTCATAGACCTCCCCGATTGTCCAATAATCCGGGACATCATATCTGCACTTGCTGACATTATCAAAAGAATCCGCGGGAATATGACACATGGTGATAAAATCATCCGCCACTTTTTCTATTGGCTCACAGTGAAAAACATCCGCATAATCATAGATTCGTTTTATTGTATCTCTCCCCAGAAATTCAACCACAGCGGATCTTTTCTGTTTCTGCTGGCGTCCAATAAACTCGATTAAACTGCATGTGAAAAATAAATCGATGTCATTTTTCATCTCCTATTTTCCTTTCCCTTAAAAAAGTCA
>CANPZR010000323.1 GCA_947589175.1 uncultured Lachnospiraceae bacterium
GAGTGGTTTGAAAATGAATCCTCGCAAGGAAAAAACGAGGAAGAAATATGTGCTGCCTTAGAGGAACCCAGAAAAATTGTTAAGAATTTACTTTCTGAATCCAGGAGTGATTCAAACCGAATATCCATTTTGCTTCATAATACTGTGATACAAGTCTTTTCACTAATAATTATACAATTTCTTATTGGCTTGATATTATTGAGAATTTGCAACCAAAATTCACTCAATTTTGTGTATTTTGCTTTGGGCATCAATTTTTTATATTTTGCCGTTGGGAGTTTTATTATTAAAAAGTCTAATCGAAAAACAAATTATAAAAAAAGCGTTCGATCAATATCTTACTTTGCGGTATTGATTTTGTTATTTGAACTAAATCTGCCAAACCTGAATTATACAGGCAGTGGAAAAGTATGTGTACTTTTATTAGGTATATTTTCGATCATCCTTTTGGCAATAAATATTTATTTTGCCATGCAAAATATTATTCATGATAAGCCACTTACTTTTCTCTCAACATTTCATATATCTGGAATTATAACATTGATATTTTTTGTAATAAATCAATTACATATGCTTTATAATGACATGTCAGATTATCATTACATGATATATGAAAGTATTTGCATATACTTTGAAATCATTATATTATATATGATTTTTTATAAAAGAAAAATAACTGCAAAGGAGTAGGCCATGTTATGGATTCACAATTAAAGCGTGGAATTTTAAATATATGTATTTTGCAATTATTACTGCAAGAGGACAGATATGGATATGATATTATAAAAATTATACAAAGCTTTTTTACGGATACAGAAGAAAGTACGCTATATGCTATTTTAAGAAGATTAAACAAGGAAGAATTAACAGAAATGTATTATAGTGAAAAATCGCTTGGCCCACAGCGAAAATATTATACTATTACAGATAAAGGGAAAAAATGCCTGAATAATTATATTTCATCATGGCATGAGATTGAAAAAATCTTTTCGGAATTAGGAATATTATAGAATCTTCCTTTTCTCCATAAATTTTGCTATATCTTTCGGATCAGTCAAAAAACTTTGTTTACTCATGCTCTCCTAACTATATTTTATGATGTTCCTGATATTTTTGCAATAAAAATTTTTTGAAATTTATATACCCATCTCTTTCCGCTGTTCAGACTTTTCTTCTTGCATCCCTACATTTTATCAAGGCGATTTCTTGGATGGCCGGCGCTGCTCCAGAATTTCTTCCAGTTCCCGGTACTGCTCCTCGGTCAGCTCGGCATTTTGCAAAAGCGCCGCCATTGCGTTTTTTCCATTGCCCCCAAAATAGCTATCCACAAATTTCCGGCTTTTCTCCTTCTGGCAGTCCTCTCTTGATTTTTCCACAGTATAATGATATACCCTTGAATCGTGTTCATCTACCGTGTAGCTTAGCACGCCCTTCTGCCACAGGCGGTTCAGCAGGACGCGCACCATCCGGGGAGACATATCCGATGTTTCCCGCATTTTCTGGATTACTTCCCTTGCCGTCATAGTCCCGCTTCCCGCCCAAAAGATTTCCATAATCCGCCACTCGCTCTGGCTGGGTGTTGTTTCTTTTTCCATTTTCAAGCCACCTCGTTTTCCGAAGGAAAATGCCTGCCATGCCTGCATGGCTTGCGCTTGTGCTTGTGCAAAAGCATTTTCCTTTATTTTATATTTGTAAATCAAAATTACTGCCTGCTACAATCGGATTTTTTGCCTGATCAGACGGTCCCTGCGATTCTTCCTTTGCCGCATTGATAATGGTCTGTATATCGTCATTGTCAAAATATATTTTCCCATCGTCTGAATTTTCCAGCTTTTCCGAAAGCAGTTTTTCAGCCTTATCCTGTGCGGTATCAGATTGAGAAACAATGCCGTCCGGCTCTTGTTTTTCTTCCTTCTTTTTCGCTTCCTCGGCTTTTTCTTCTAGCTGTTTTGCAAGCTCCTTCGCCTTTTTACGGGCTTTTTCGCGCGTTTTCTCTATATGCTTTTTAGTATTTTCCTCTGCCTCCTTGCGGAGTTTTTCATTCAGTTTATCCTTTCTTACGCTAAAAGCAATGCAAGTGTATTTTCCATTCGCGTCAATATAACTATGTTGATAAACCGTAGTAAATCCCACAGCTTTATCATAATTATCCACTATTTTTGTCATTTTTTCAACCCCGCCAATCAACTCTTTCATTTTCTTTTCCGTCGCGGGATCATTTTGCATTTTCTCCAAAATTTTCGGATCGATTGTCAGCGTTTTACCAGTCTTATCGGTCGCGTAGCTGCTTCCCATCCGAAATTCCACGCTGGGCGCAAGCTTTTCCAATTTCTTCATGTACTCCGCCGTGCTTTTCGACTTGCTGCCAGAGGAATTTTTCTGCACAGCCATTGTGTCAGATGCTTCCTTTTTTGCTACATCTTGCTTTCTAGCCGCGTCCTGTTTTTGCGACGCATATGTGTTTTCATATACATTGTTGTAAATGCTGTTAATCTCCATATTCAGGCCTCCCTTTATTTTTATATTTGCAAATCAAAATTATTGCCTGCTACAACCGGATTTTTTGCCTGATCAGGCTGTCCCTGCGATTCTTCTTTTGCCGCATCAATAAAAATCTTCATTTCCTCATTATCAAAATAAATCTCGCCGTCGTCCGAATTTTCCAACTTTTCCGAGAGCAGTTTTTCAGCCTTAGCCTGTGCGGTATCAGATTGGGAAACAACGCTGTCCGGCTCTTGTTTTTCTTCCTTCTTTTTTGCTTCCTCGGCTTTTTCTTCTAACCGTTCCGCAAGCTCCTTCGTCTTTTTACGGGCTTTTTCGCGCATTTTCTCTATATGCTTTTTAGTATTTTCCTCCGCTTGCTTACGGAGTTTTTCATTTAATTCATCTTTTTTTATCGTCATCGCAGTTGCACAATATTTTCCATTAGCATCTATGTAGCCGTGCCTATATACGACAACACGCCCGCTA
>CANPZR010000324.1 GCA_947589175.1 uncultured Lachnospiraceae bacterium
AAAAACGGCAGGAGGAATACAATAGTCATCAAAACAGAGAAATGGCTGGAGTTTAAGAAATTTATTCCTCACCGCTGGTGTATCACAGAAAAAAGCCCTATTCTACAGGCCTGGTCGGCTGGTACGGAGTTTTTTATGGAACAGCGCGGTTTGGTCTGGAGTTTCTGCGCGGCGATGCGGAGAGAGGGTCGTTTTTTGGCATTTCCACGTCGCAATGGGTCAGTTTGGGGTTGATTGTTATGGGAATTTTTATTATAATAAAACAGCGAGATATCGTGATGAATAAGCAGGCAGCATCGTCTGCATTTTGAAAGGAAGGTATATGAGGTATGATCTGTAAAAATTGCGGGGCGGAAAATCTGGATGAGGCAAAATACTGTAAGTCCTGCGGACAGGAGCTGCAGTCGGTACAGACAGAGGTTGTGAATGAGGATTCAGAGGCAGAGCGCGAGATTATACGTCTTGCGTTAAAGGATTTAAGTACCCCAGCTACGGATGGGGCTCCAGAGGCAGAGAATGTTGCGGGAAGCGAGAATACATATAATGGCCCGATGGATTACAGCAGCACAGGAGGCAGCACTGCGGGAAGTGAGAATACATACAATGGTCCGGTAGATTATAACAGCATAGAACATTCGGTGACACAAGATGAAGAAGTGGGATCCAGCGCGGCGTCTGTTGCCAGCATGATTTTGGGTATTGCGTCTATTGTATGCTGCTGTTCCGCAATTATACCAATCGGCTGCGGTATTGCGGCGATTATCTTGGCTGTCCGGGAGAGAAATCAGGGAAGGGGAAACAACATGGCGACAGCCGGTTTAGTCTGCGGTATCATTGGTCTTGTGTTAGGTGTTCTGGCGCTATGTTATTGGCTGATTGCAGGTGCGATTGGACTGACGACCTATAACGGTTTTTGAGTTCGTATCGTTGTTTCTATTGAAAGTAAAAATGAGAGCTCCCGGTCATTGTATTAACAAACGACCGGGAGTTTTTTGGAATTTTTGAGAATTTTATCAAGATAAAATTTATTTTTTCGCAAATTTTTTTTATCTTATTAAAAAATTTTTTTTCTGCCTCTTTTTCGCATATCATCTCGGATTACATCCAGACAGGCGTCCGGGACGGCGCCGCAGGTGCGGAAGGAGGCGACTGCTTCACTCATCATGCAGAAATTAAGTTCTGTGCCTTCGCTGTCCGGTATATAATTTGCAGCCCGATTTTCGTCGATGCCAAATTGTCCTGCTGTTTCTACTGCGTCAATATTGGCTCCGAGGAAAATAAATTCCCATCCGTATTTTTTCTTCTTGTGCTGAATCATAGATTTTATCTTTTTTGCGGAATATTCTCTGCTGGAGTTTTCCGCGCCATCTGTGATAATGACAAACATCACTTTTTCTGCCCGGTAATCTTTGGCAGTATTTTTTTGAACGGCAGCTATTTTGTGAATGGTTTTTCCGATTGCATCCAATAAAGCCGTGGAACCGCCCACAAAATACTCGTTTCGCGTGATGGGCTGAATCGCTTGCAGGTCGATGCGGTCGTGGAGCAGCTCATAATGATTATCAAAAAGAACGGTGGTAATTCTGCACTCGCCGGGCGTCTGCCGCTGCTTTTCCAGCATGGAATTGTACCCTCCAATGGTGTCGTCCTCCAATCCGCTCATCGAGCCGCTTTTGTCCAAAATAAATACTAATTCTGTTAATTTTTTGTTCATATCCGAATACCTCCTGTCGTGTATTTTTCTATAGAATACAGCAGAAGGATATTCAGTTGGTCGCTTTAAAAGCGACAAGTATTTTCGCGTCCTGTTTCATGGGCGTTTTCTGATTTCGCACATCACGAGCCGAGCAGCGGCTGGTCATATTTAAATAGAATTTCATTGATTTCATAAATGTCGTACTTGCCATTGACAATGAAAAATTCTATAATGACGTCGAATTTCTGGCTGTGCGACAAGGCATATCCGGCCCGCTCCAATAAATCGTCCGTTTCGTCCAAGGACAGCTCCAATGCAATTGCCAATGCCAGTATCGTCCGTTTCCCCGGCATATAGCCATGGCCTTTTCGGATTTTGGAAAATAATTTTCTGTCGATATTGGCGCGCTTATACACTTCCACATCTGTTTTTCCTTTTGAATCAATCAGGCGGAGCAGCGCGGTATTGAACGGCTCGTCCAGTTTTTTTATAAGATTGTCTAATGCCGGAGAGGGCATCATCGACGCCGACGCAAGCATTTCTGCCTTGGGCTCTTCAAGCATCTCATATTCCACGTCCGTAAAGGTTCGGCGGGAAATATAGTGTGAGTCGGCATAATGATTGTCAATATAGCTTTCTACCGATTCGAGCAGCTCTTCGCTGACGGCAAATGTCTTTCGGTCAAAAATCACCAGGTACACATCCATGTCATTACGTGCAAGAAAATCTTTAATGGCGGCGGTGGCAATCTGAAGCGCTTCATCTGCCGGATAGCCGTATATGCCGCTGGAAATAAGCGGGAAGGCGATGCTCTTACACTTTTTTCGGAGCGCCAGATTGAGCGATTCTATGTAGGAGGATCGGAGCAGCCTGGCGCATTGCTCGGATTCCTGACGCCGGTACATGGGGCCCGCGGTGTGAATGACGAACTTGGCCGGGAGCTTAAATCCGGGCGTGATAACGGCCTCGCCTGTCCGGATCGGGGAGAGGGCGTTGCAGGCCGCCTGCATTTTTTGGGGACCGGCAGCGTTAAAAATAGCCCCGCAGACGCCGCCCCCCATAAACAGCCCCGTGTTGGCGGCGTTGACAATGGCGTCTACTTTCATTTGCGTTATATCCTGTCGGATAATGGTAAAAGACATGGTGGTCACCTCATTTCTACATTTTTTGTTTAATATTTTCTACTTTTCTGTCAATATGCTCTTATCTGGATTAGTGCCTGCATTTTCTATATTTCTGATTCTTGCTGTTAGGCTTGTCTGGGATGGTGCGTT
>CANPZR010000325.1 GCA_947589175.1 uncultured Lachnospiraceae bacterium
CCCCGGGAGTTGACGGTGGCGACCGACGGGTCGTCGCTCTCGAAGATGGGCTGCTCTCGCGAGGTGTTGGGCTTGATAACCGGAGCCAGCTCGAACTGATCTTCCGGGCTTAAAACTAGCTTCCTCTTATAAAACTTGATGCTGATGGCGGTGGGAGATACTTTAACCTTGCACTTCAGCTTGCGTACTACCTCGTTATTCTTTTTAATGGTAACAGTGACTGCGGCAGAACCAACGGAAACTGCGTGAACAATCACTCTTTTGGAAGACCGTTCATCCGGCTCAATGGAGACGATCTTGGGATCGGCAGAGGCAAAAAATGCCTTCTGCTTCTTTTTCAGATTATATACGCGAAGGTTAAAATCGGTATTGACAGTGAGGCTGAGCTTGCTGACGTTCAGCTTTGGCTTCTTGGCGGCAAATGCCGTGGCATCGAAAAAGCCAATGGCAATGCTGAAAGACAGCAGGACTGACAGGAGCATAGTGTGCAATCTTTTCATGATGTTCCTCCTTTCCGGGACTTTTTGTGAAAATATATGTATAAAGGCAAAAGTCCACAAATACTTTATGATTTAAAATTAACATGGGGCTATGGCACAAAAATGTCACTTTGGCGGGATAAGAAAAGAATTGCGTCAAAATACTTGAAATCTAAAATTGGGTGGAATATAATGAAAAAAATTCGAACAAGAAAGGAGAAGGCTATGCAGCGTATACTTATTGTAGACGACAATCAGGACATACGGGAGGTGTTGGGCACCTATGTGGCCAAAGAGGGCTTTGAGCCGGTGGTGGCTACGGATGGGTTTGAGGCGCTGGACATGTTTCGCAAGACGGATCCGGCCGTGATTCTTCTGGATGTCATGATGCCGGGAATGGACGGTTATAAGGTATGCCAGAAAATTCGCGAGGAATCGGATGTGCCGATTATTCTCATCACGGCGAAGGGCGAGGATTACGAGCGGGTGATGGGGCTGGACATAGGAGCGGACGATTATGTAGTGAAACCGTTTAATGGAAACGAGGTCATGGCCCGAGTGCGCGCGGTGCTCCGCCGCATGGGCAGAAATGATGTGACGGAAGAGAAGAAAGTGCTGAATATCAGCGACCTCACAATCAACATTGAGGCCTATACGGTATTTATCGGGGCGGAGAAGCTCCCCATGACCAAAAAAGAAGTGGAGACCATGTGGATTCTGGCGGGAAATCCCAGCAAGGTATTTACGAGGGACAATCTGCTGGACAGCTTGTGGGGGCAGGATTATTTCGGCGACAGCCGCACGGTGGATTCCCACATCAAAAGGCTCCGCGCCAAGTTGGATAAGGTGCCGCACCCGGACTGGGAGATCAAGACAATCTGGGGGCTTGGATACAAGTTTGAATTAAATGTATAAATGAGGTTGCGATGAAGAAGATTTCCTGGCGCTTTTTTGTTTCTTTCAGCGTGGTGCTGCTAGTATTTGCCGTCCTGATTGGACTGATGTTCACCCGGTTTAACAGGACCAACATCGTAGGGGCCTACCGGCAGCAGCTGGGCGATCTGGCGTCCGGCGTGGCAAAGAGGACAAGACAGGCGCAGAATAACAAAGAAGGCGCGAACTTTGGCGATTATCTGAAGGCGCTGGAGGATTTTGGTCAGATGCAGAACATCGATATCTGGATTGTGGCCAATCCCCACACGGTGAACCGGCTTTCCGAAGATTATACGAACATGGACATCTCCCGCGTGGTAATCCCGGAAGAGACGGAGAGTATCCTGGAGAGCGCTTATAAGGGGAAAAAGAAGTCCTTTAGCAGTTATGACAACGTCTACCAGCGGACCATGCTGCATTTGTCCGCGCCTGTCCGGGATGCGGACGGCGAGGTGATCGGCGCTGTTCTGGTGGCCGGCCCCATGGAGATGCAGGAAAATACCATAATCCAATATGAAAAATATATGGGCATCTGCGTGGCGGTGGGATTTGTCATGGCGCTGGCTGTCGCCAGTTTTCTCGCCAGGCAGCTGGTCCGCCCCATTATCCGGATTAAGGAGGCGGCGCTGGTTCTGGCCTCCGGGCAGTACGATTACAAGACCGGGATCAAGCGCAGGGACGAGCTGGGGTCTTTGGCGGAGAGCATGGACACCCTGTCGGACCGGCTGGTCGAGGCGAGGGAATACCAGGAGACGGAGGAGCAGCACCGGCGGGATTTCTTCTCCAATGTATCCCATGAGCTGAGGACGCCCATCGCCGTCGTGAAGGGCTACGCGGACACGCTGACGGGAGGCTATGTGAGCGACCCGGACAAGCAGCGGGAGTATCTGTCCCGGATCCAGCGGGAGTGCGGGAGCATGGAGAGGCTGGTGTCCGACCTGCTGATTTTGTCCCGGATGCAGAATCCGGATTACGAGATGAACATGGAGACGATCAATGTCATCGCGGTGGCTCAGGATTCCCTGAGGAGCATCCGTATTCTGATGCGGGAGAAAAATCTCACGGGTTCCGTGGAATACAACGACGCCTGTTCGCTGATCGAGGGAGATTACGAGCGCATCCGGCAGGTATTTACGATTCTGCTGCAGAACGCGGTGAAATATTCCTATGAGGGGACGGAGATCACGGTTTCCATAAACCGGGAGGACGGTGTGATTACGGCGGCTGTCCGGGATTTCGGAAGCGTAATCCCCGAGGAAGAGTGGGACAGCGTGTTCCAGAAATTCTACCGCGCCAGCAATCACGGCGCCAACGAGGGGTCCGGACTGGGACTGGTCGTGGCGCAGAATATCGTGCTGCGGCACGGGGGGGAGATCGAGGTCACCAGCAGTGAAGAAGAGGGAACATGCTTTTTGTTAAAATTTCCAGAAACTTCTGAAAATTTTACTTGATAATTTGGTAGTTTTTAAGTATAATAAGAGTAAGAAATTTGTATCCTGAAATGTTCGATAACTTCTGAGTTTTTGAACCTACAATACTTTAAACGGGATTCTTATAT
>CANPZR010000326.1 GCA_947589175.1 uncultured Lachnospiraceae bacterium
GCGGCCTCCTTCTTCGTAATGGGCTCCGCCATCTTAGACGGCTCCGTCTGCTCCAGCACCTTTCCCTCAAAATCCTCGATCCGGTCCACCACATAGGGTTTCATCACCGTCCCCTGATTCACCGCCGCGCACACCAGGAGCGCGTTCTGCAGCGGGCTCGTGAGCGTGTCCCCCTGCCCGATCGACGCCTGCATCACATCCCCGACAGCTGTGTCGTCCGTCACCGCGAAGCGGGAGACGCTCTGCTCCATCTTATCCAGCGGAATCTCCTTGTTGTAGTACAGCGACTCGCACAGGCTCCGCCACGGCGTCACGGAAAGCCCCCGGCTGATATCGCAGAACGCGCAGTTGCACGACTCGGCAAACGCCTCCGTCAAATCCACCTCGCCGTGCAACTCGCCGCCATAGCAGCGGATTTTCTCGCTCCCCTCGCCGATGCTCCCCGTGCATGTGTAGTGAAATTTTTTGTACTTCTCATTCTCGCGCATATACGCCAGCGCCGTATAGAGCTTAAACGTAGAGCCCGGCGGGTACAGCCCCTGCGTAGCGCGGTTGTAGAGAGCCGAGTCCTCGCCCTCGTCCGCCGTCAGGCGCTTCCACTCCCGGTCCGTGATATTTTCCGGATCATAAGTGGGCTTGCTCACCATGGCGAGGATTTTCCCCGTGTCCGGCTCCATGACCACCACAGCGCCCTTGTTGCTCCCCAGCGCCTCGCTGGCCGTCTGGGAGAGAGCCAGATTCAGCGTAGTCGCCACATTGTTGCCGGGATTTTTCACGCCCCGCAGCTCGTTGACCATGCCCACCAGAGGATGAATCCCGGAGGTCAGCATCGTAAAGCTCTCCGAGGACTCGATGCCGGTCCGCCCCGGACTCACCCGCCCCACCACATGGGCAAACAGCCCGCCGTAGGGATAGACTCTCGTGTCATTTCCGTCCTCATCTGTCTCCGTGTAGGCAAGCTTCGTGCCGTCGTCCGCCAGAATGCTCCCCTTCGTCACCCGCTTTGCCATCAGCTCCTGCCTTTTATTATTGGGATTATTCAGCACCGTATCCGAATCCATCACAACAAAGTATATGAGATACCCCGCCATAATAAGAAACAAAATAATGAACAGATAGGTGACAAGAGCCATTTCCCGGTTAATGCCTCTCCCTTTTTCCGCTTTCTCCCTCAAGCCTTGCCGCCTCCTCTCTGCCATTGAGTACATACATCCCCTGAATAATGCCAAAAATTACGATGGTGGTAATGACCGAGCTTCCCCCGTAGCTGATCAGCGGCAGCGTCACGCCCGTAGAGGGGATAAATTTCGTCACGCCCCCGATGCAGAGGAACACCTGAAAAATAAACACCACGCTCAGGCCAAAGGCCGTCAGCTTGTAAAAAGGCTTTTTCATCTTCATCGCGATGTTGACAAACATAATGTAACTGCTGATATACACCAAAATCAGGCAGATGGAAAAAATCACGCCCATCTCCTCCGCGATGGCGGAAAAGATAAAATCGCTCTCCACCACCGGCACGCTCTGTGGCAGTCCCTGTCCCAGTCCCATTCCAAAAAGTCCCCCTGTCCCGATGGCGAACAGGCTCCGGCAGATCTGGTAACCCGCGTCGTTGATGTGGGGCCAGGGATTTCTCCACGCCGTCACGCGCGTCTGCACATGCGTGAACAAACGGTACGCCACGACCGACGCCCCCGCGCCCGCGACCAGTCCCGCCCCCAGATACAGCGGCTGCTTCGTCGCCACGCATAGCATCACAAGATATGTGATAAAATAAATCAGCGCCGCGCCCAGATCCTTTTCCGCTACCAGAACGACCACATAGGCCGCCGCCACTCCGCTGATTACCACGATGTGCTTAAAATCCCGGAACCTTGACAGCAGGGCCGCGACAAAAAACACATAGAGGATCTTGACAAATTCCGACGGCTGCAGTTGGATGCCGCCGATGGAAATCCAGTTTCTTGAGCCGTATTTTTCCACGCCGATAACAAAGACAAGCATGAGGAGCATAAGGCCCGCCAGAGCGTACTGCCAGCCCAGCCTGTCGAGGAAGGAAAACCGGTCGATAAACAGCGGGACGAACAGGCACGCCGCCATCGCCGCCGACGCCATGACAAGCTGACGGAGCGCGTAGCCGTACTCCAGCCTCCCCAGCATGATAAATCCGAGCATCAGGCACATCATCATATTGTTGAGCACCAGCCTTGAAAGCCCCTTGTAAAAAACCCGGTAGACCTTGATGAATACCAGATAAAAAACAAGCTCCAGCCCCGCCAACACCGCGTAGCGGACCTCCTTTGTCTCCAGGATGAGAATGGCGCTGCAGATCATAAAAATCAGCACGGTAATCGCCTGCTGGATCTGAAAGACCCGGTTCTTTCCCTCCGCCGTCTTTCTGGCAAAAGCCCGGAAGCTGTACAGGGTATAAATGGCAAATAAAATCGTCAGTATATACCGGGACAATTCTGCTATTATAAATTCCATTTCCGGATTACCTCCCTGACTTCCTCCGCGTTTTCCCAAGTAAAATCGACCAGACACGCACTAGCGCGTTGCGAACCAATGGAGCGCTGCGCACGGTCAGTGCGCGACATGCTGTTAATACACGACGTACTATTAGTACGTTGCGCGCCTACAGGTCTCTGTCCTTCGACGGCTACCGGATATTTCGTGTAAATCGTATTCACGCAGTATCCGCAGTGCGCGACCGCCACAAATTCATCCCCCTTAGGGCCTTTTATCTCAATTTTTCGGGGATTTTTCACATCGTCTCCACGACGATCAAGTCGCGCGTCCGTCGTCCCGTCATTCCAATTTTCTTCGCCGTTTATTCCCCGGTGCGCTGCCTTCTGACAAATATGAATCGTCCGCGCCAGGCAGCTCTCCGTGACCATCACGGGAATCCGTCCGTACGCGAGGGACGGCACAGGCAGCAGTCCGAA
>CANPZR010000327.1 GCA_947589175.1 uncultured Lachnospiraceae bacterium
GCGTGCAAAAATTCCAGCATCCCATTCTTGTCCGCATACTCTCCTGCCTTTTCTTTCTCATCGATTTCCATCTCGCGGAATATCTGATTTCCCAGCCGGATGATTACCAGCGTCAGCAGGTCGTAGTCTTCCTTTTTAGGATGGCAATTCCCGTAATTCTGCGTGTTGCTCATCTCAATGACGGAAATGCTGAACCGCTCATCTTTTGGCACACCGTCCCGACAGATAAAGATGGAATAGCATTTCGACAAGCTGCTATAATTCGTGTCCTCCGTCACCAGTGATAACTGGGACGACAGTTCCCGCGCCAGATAGTAAATTCCCCTCTTTTCGATCGGATATCCCGGCTTGTATTCCTTCTGCGGCTCAATGTCTATATGCAGGTTCACGGTGATGTCCTTTCCCGACAGCTCTGGGTTCAATGCCCGGAACTTGGCGTCAAACTGGGAAAGCTTCTCCCGCAGGGCTATAAACTCTTTATCATCTACCTGTGATACGGTTATCAATGTCGCTGTGTCCCGGTGACACAAACTCGGAACCAGTGATGGAATCTGCCTCAATAAAATCCATGATTTCTGAATAGCTATAGGACTCATACTCCCTCACCACGCCCTTCAATATGATTGCCAGCACTTCCTTGTGCCTGTACAGCTCTTTGCTGGACTGGTCCAGCCCCTCCATCCCCTCTGTGGTCTGAAGGGTGTGGAGCACAGCCATGCTGCCGGACACGCTGTCATTCTGCTCCTTGTCTTGAATGTTTTCTCCCATCCGCACCCTCCCTCTGTGTTTTCCTTATTCTGCAACTGTGACATTTCGCACATACAAGTACGCTGTGCTCATGATTTGTATAACTTCATTATACTCTGCCCGCAGACCGAATGTCAATTGTTGTCTAGCACAAGTTTGTGGCGTTTCACGCCACACACTTCCAGCACAAACCATAGCACCATCTTCTGTAATGTATGTTTCTAAATTTTAAGCACATGAATTTTGCACACATAAGAAATGTCACAATAACCTGATAAAAATTTAAGATTGAGCAAGAATCATATCCCGCCGCAGCTGTGAATCATTGGGAATATCACACGCCGCCCTCCTGCCGAGAATCGATTCATACTCATCCGCCGACAGCTCGCCCGTACCCGGCCGCTTGACCCAGAGATTTTCTTTGGTAAACGCCTCTCCAGCGCGGATATTCCGAATCGTCACGACCGATGCAAAGGCAAAATCGCTCGTCACCTTTTCCTCCGGAGCCTCTTCCTTCTCGCCGCCTAGCATAGCAGGCACCGTCCGAGCCGCCTCCAGGAGCAGCCGCAAATTCTCCTCGTCCATAGAGCACACAATATCCGATCCCTCCCGGTCCATCGTATCCGTAAAATGCCGCTCCACCAGACGCGCTCCCAGCGCCATAGCCGCAATACACGCATTATTGTTCAGCGTGTGGTCCGACAGCCCCACTGGCACATCCGGATATGCCACCATCAGCTGCTGCATGGCGCCCAGCCGCACCAGAGATGGATCCGTGGGATACAGGTTCGTCGTGTGCATCAGGGCATAATCCACCCCTCTTTTTTCCAGAATATCCACCGCTCTGTCCACCGCCCTCAAATCATTCATCCCTGTGGAAACAATCATAGGCTTTCCAAAAGAGGCCACATAGTCCAAAAGGGGATAATTGTTCATCTCCCCGGATCCAATCTTGTAAATCTCAACATCGAAATCCTCCAAACGCTCCGCCGCCGCACGGGAAAATGGCGTGCTCATAAAGACCATACCCAGAGACTCCGTGTAACGCTTCAGCTCCTTCTCCTCCTCCCGGTCAAGCGCCGCCCTCTCCATAATCTCATAGATGGAAATATCCGCGTTGCCGGGAATAACGCTTCTCGCCGCCCCGCACATCTCATCCTCCACAATGTGAGTCTGGTGCTTAATCAGGCGCGCTCCCGCCCGATGGGCAGCATCCACCATTTCCTTGGCAACCTCCAGAGAACCATTGTGATTGATGCCAATTTCCGGAATCACCAGGGGCACAGCGTCCACGCCAATGGTAATATTACTCAGCTGTATTTTTTTCATTTTCTTCATTTTCCTCCCTGAATTTATTTTTCAAAGCCTATCTTCAAAACCTACACGATTTTCTGAAAAACAATACACAAATCTTCCCTGATTTGTTCAGCAGGTATATATTTCAGAATGTTTCAGATAAAACTCTGCCACCGCAAGATCCGCTTCCTCGTCAATATCCACCGAATGAGACTGCTCCATCCGGTATCCGATCTCATTATCATTAAAGCTGGTAGCCTCGTCGATTTCTTCCACCGCATTGATATATACTGCTCCGTTCACCCGGTAATACTCCGGCATATCCTGCCTGCGCACCGTGCTCCCCTGCTCCAGCAGACGCACCAGCCTATCGCCGTCCGCAAACCGCCTCATAAGAATCGGATGATCGGTCACCGGGGACACCGAGACAAGCCCCTGCCTAGCATGTTCATAAAAGCACTCAATCGCTCCGTCTATATCCTCTGCTGTCCGCAACGGCTGCGTGGGCTGCAAAAGAACCAGAGCGTCCCACGCAGCCGCCGATATAAAATTCCGGACTGCATGGCACACCACCGATATAGTCGTAGATCTATCCTGCGCCAGCTCCGCTGGGCGCATCATGGGAATGCTGGCGCCGTATTCTCTGGCCACTGCCGCAATCTCCTCATCCTCCGTAGAGACAAATACCTCGTCGATGTACCGGCTCTCTCTCGCCGCCAGAATCGAGTAGGCAATCAGCGGCTTCCCATTCAAATCTCGGATATTCTTTCTCTTAATCCCCTTGCTCCCGCCGCGCGCCGGTATAAGCGCCAGAAGCTTTTTTCCCTGATACATATGTGTCCTCCTAAAAGATCATGTCCACAAAACGTTTCTGCATCTCCAGCTCCCACACC
>CANPZR010000328.1 GCA_947589175.1 uncultured Lachnospiraceae bacterium
AAAGGGGACAATTTTTTTGAACATCTTTTCTGTTTTCTTCAAATGGACAGGAGTGAGAGAGAAAAAAATACGGATGCAAATTTAGTCGTGCTGGCGGAACTGTCGCTGTTTCTTCCGGCACGGGTGTTTGCTTATCTTGCGGCGGAAATAGAGAATAGGCCGTTCTGGAAATTATGGAATAAATGGAAAGACAAGGTATATCATGATGAGCAGATGAAGCAGTATGCTTCCGAAGAATTGCAGGAACTGCGGCGGGAACGGAGAAAAAAGATTATTCCGAAAATAAGGACATCGGAATTTCTCCGTCAGGACAGTTGCTTCACATTTCGCAATACACCGGAGGAATTAAAAGATAAGGGCAATTACTATCTGTCAGATGATGACCGGATGTTCTGGTGGGACGGCACGGATGAAGTCATACTCTCGGATGATGTGAATACCTGGCTGATGGAGCTTTCCGACAGGCATCGCGGGCTGGTGGGTCTGCCGGATGCAGGCTGCGGGGATAAATTTCAAGGCCCTGGCCTCATAGAGGATTTTATTATTCTTCTGGATGAAATATGCGATTATTATAAGCGTATCTACCCTTTTAAGACCATGTTTTCTGAATTTATACAAAATTCAGAAAAGAAAGAGTATAGAGCTGCCCTTGCTTTGCTGAAAATGCTCTATGAAGAAAATAAAGAAGAAGGGAAAGTGATCGAATACGCAGGATGGGAGTGGGATCTGGTCAGCAAAAATGTCACGCAGAACATAGCGCGTTTGCGGTTGAAAAGATATCTGAGTGTTATGGCAAATGGTAAGTTGAGAAAAAAGTATTTTAATTTTTAAGGATGAAAATAAGAATTTCATCATTTTTGCAATTTTTATCCTATACTTGGAACAAGCAGGATGGATGGACATTCACAACAGGTAAATAATTTAATAACATGGGAATTGCAAAACTTGTCGAATTGTGTTACGATTCAAACAGGTGTTGCCATATACGGTAGGCGGTTAGCCCTCTACGGAGGGGCTTTCGCACCCCTCCGGACATAAAAACTCATGAATATGAGAATTTTTGAAGGGGGGATGCCGATGAGCATTATGGATGTAATGAATGTCCTGGGCTTTGCACTGGGATTCTTCATGGCCGGATACACATTCGGTAAAAACCATAAAAAATAGCCGCCCCGGTCTGACAAACTTGGCAGCTATTTTTTAGCTACAATTTTTAAGGGCTAACCGTCTATCGGCAACACCTTTTCTATAATATAACATGATTCTCCGATTTTGACAAGAGGGAAAACATCACGTTGGATTTTTATTTATATCCTGTTCAAACGGGCATAATCCGTCTGAATGACAATTTTCAGCGTGATGCGCCGAAAATTCGTTGTTTTTCACAAAATTTCAAAGTGTTTTTTGTACATATCTGCTAATTGTATTTTGTCCTTTTTTGTGATACGATAAATTCGGCGAAAAAAAGGATGTCATATATCGACAAGGAAATAAATCTAAGAGTGTTCTTGATCATGCTGAATTATATTATTCTGTATAATTGATTCCAGGACAAATTTTTATTGTTGCTGTTTGAAGCGGCACTGTTAACGTGCGGGTTATGGCGGAGATGGGAGATGCCTTGACAGAAGCTGATGCCCGCAGGGATGATGGTGTAATCTGACAAAAGTTGATGCTTGCGGATTTGCAAGGAGCATATTATAATGAAAGAAATGGGGGAAGTATATGGCGACAGTATACGACGGAGTATTCCATACCATATTGAACGATTGCAGGCGACTGATTATACCTGTAATAAACGAAGTTTTCGGGGAAAATTACACAGGAAAAGAAGAAATCCGTTTTTTCCCTAACGAGCATTATCTGGATCAGCGGGACGAGGCGGACATAGAACGGATTACGGATACGAGTTTTACGGTGTTTGGAAAGGTGCCGAAAAAGTACCATGTGGAGTGCGAGAGCAGTTATCCGGATGGGAAGATTACAATCCGGCTTTTTGAGTACGACGCGCAGATCGCGCTGGACGAGGGAGAGGTCACGGAGGAGACGCTCACCGTGACATTTCCCAACACAGCGGTGCTGCATCTGCGGAGTCGGCCAAAGTCGCCCGACAAAATGAAGTACATAATCGTCACGCCGGGCGGGACCGTCCAGTATGACGTGCCGATTATGAAGATGCAGTCGTACTCGCTTGACGACATTTTTGAAAAGGGTCTGTTGATACTGATTCCGTTCTATATTTTTTTATATGAGAAAAAATTTAAGGCATATAATAGTGATAAGCAGAAATTAGAGGAATTAAAGGCAGAGTACCGAAAAATTTTGGATAAGCTTGACGAGCTGGAGGAGCAGGGCGTGATCGGAGCTTTCGATAAGCGGACGATTGTCGAGCTGTCAGGCGATGTAATTAAGGAAATCGCGCAGAAGCATAAAAATGTGCAGAAAGGCATAGGTGATCTTATGAGAGGAGCATTGATTGAGACATCAGCAAGAACTATCTTAAAGCAGGGATTTAGGGAAGGACGGGAAGAAGGCAGAGCAGAAGGCCAGGCAGAAGAAAGAATACAATCTGCGATGAGAATGATAGCAGCAGGCAAGTTCCAGATAGAGGATATTGCCCAGATCAGCTGCCTTACCGTGGAGCAGGTGCGCGAGCTGGCGGAAAACCTGCAGTCGGTATAAGGACATTTATCCATTATAGAAGGGCGCCGGGCGGGGCAAGGTTCGCGGAGCGGCGTCCTGTTTTGCCATGATGCTGTTATTTTAAAGCGGCTGTCAGAGGATCGGAAGATGATTTTCCCAGAAGCCTGGAAGAAACATGGCAGATGTAAGCAGGGCCCTTAAGTGTCCCATTGGAACTCCTCTCATGTACCTTGTGAGGGTCCATAAGAAACGTCCATATTTTGGCGGAAGAAATCAAATAGTACGGAT
>CANPZR010000329.1 GCA_947589175.1 uncultured Lachnospiraceae bacterium
TTTCTGATGAAAAACAGGAGAAAGGAATTTGGACTGTTCAATATTCTCGGCATGGAAAAAAGGCATATCGCGAGAGTCAATTTTTACGAGAGCGTATTTGTCGCCGCGGTAAGCTTATCGGGCGGGCTTGTCGTCGGAATTATTCTGGATAAATTGATGTATCTGCTCGCCGCAAGGCTGATGGACGCCGAGCTCTCATTCGGGTTTTATATTTCCCTGCAGTCGGTGCAAAATACGGTGATTATTTTTGGCGTCCTTTTTTTGCTGATATTTCTCAATTCCGTGCGGCTGATCCACTGTTCCAAGCCGGTCGAGCTGCTCAAGGGCGGCCATGCGGGCGAAAAGGAGCCCAGGGTGAAATTCCCTTTGGCAATACTCGGAATTGCCTGCCTGGGAGCCGGCTATTATATTGCGGTGACGGTAAAAAATCCAATAAAAGCGCTGACACTATTTTTCGTGGCGGTTCTTCTTGTTATCGCGGGGACCTACCTGCTTTTTTCGGCGGTGAGCATCGCGTTTTTGAAAATGCTGAAAAATAATAAGAGATATTATTACCAGACGGCGCATTTTATCAGCGTTTCGGGCATGATGTACCGCATGAAGCAGAACGCGGTCGGACTTGCGAATATCTGTATTCTCTCCACAATGGTGCTTGTCCTGGTGTCCTCCACGACCTCGCTGATGACCGGCGTGGAAAGCATTATCAAAAACCGCTATCCGCACCAGATTGAGCTCCGTCTGCATACGGGGGAACAGGGCGCAATAAAAAGGGCGGAAAATATAGCGGAGCAGACGGCGGAAAAATCGAATATCCGCATCACGAAAATGACGGCCTATTCAAATCTGCAATTTGCGTGCGTTTACAAGGGCGGAAATGAATTTATTGTCGGCTCGCCGACCGACACGGGCGTGGGCGATATCGACAACGTACATGAGCTCAATTTTATTACGGCCGAAGAATACGCCCGATATTTTAAGGAAAATATCACGCTTTCAGAGGACGAGGTTATTTTTTTCAAAAACGGAAATTTATTCAGCGAAAATTCTTTTACGCTGTTCGATAAAGAATATAAAATTGCCGGATTTACCGACAAATTTCTCACAGACGGCATGATGCTCTCAGACGTCACATCTACATTTGGCATTGTTGTTAAAAACATGGACGTTCTGAAAGAGCTCGAGAAAAAGCAAAAGGGAGTGTATGGCAAAAATGCCAGCTCGCTGACATCCTTTTGTCTTTTGGACACGGACGCGTCCGCGGCGGATACCGTTCCGCTTTACAAATCGATTGACAGGGAGCTCCGGTCGTTTTGCGGGGAAAATGATATTTCCTACGAGGGCGCCTGCCGCGAATCCCAGAAAGCAAGCGTATATGGACTTTACGGGGGACTGTTTTTTATCGGAATTTATCTCGGATTGATGTTTACCGTTGCAACGGTGCTGATTATTTATTATAAGCAAATTTCCGAGGGCATGGACGACAAGGAGCGTTTTGAAATTATGCAGAAGGTCGGTATGGATGAAAATGAAGTGAAAAAATCCATACGCTCACAGGTGCTGACTGTATTTTTCATGCCGTTGATCACAGCGGGCGTGCACGCCGCCTTTTCGCTGCCGATCATCCGAAAAATTCTGCTGATGTTCAGCATGAACGACCGGAAATTATTTATCACCTGCAATATCTGCTGTTATCTGGCGTTCGCGCTTATTTATTCGGCTGTTTATGTTCTCACTGCCAGAATGTATTACAGGCTGATACGCAGGTGAATCCGGCGGACATAGGGGGTAGAAAGTTTTTCAATATCCAATACAACCGCGCGTCATCGGTACAAATCCGTGACAAAGACAAAGCACTTGAAGGGCAGCTCCCGGCACTTCTCCTTGGCGGCTTTTGCCTTTTCCGGATCGTCGTAGACGCCGAATACTGTGGGGCCGCTGCCGCTCATCAAAGAACCCAGGGCTCCATTTTCTATCATACATTCTTTGATGACCGCAATCTCCGGGTGGGCGGGAATCGTCACGCTCTCCAGCACGTTTCCCATATGGGCGCACGTATCCTTCAGGTTCCGGCGGCGCATGGCGTCAATCATCGAATCGATATCGGGATGCTCCGTGTGTTCGTCCAGAACCAGATTGCTGTAAACAAATTTGGTCGAAACATGGATCCCCGGCTTGCAGATGAGAATGGAGCAGTCCGGCATCTGGGGAATCGTGGACAGCTTTTCGCCGATTCCCTCGGAGAGAGCCGTCCCCTTCAGCACGCAATAGGGAATGTCCGCGCCCAGCTTTAAGCCGCGCTTCATCAGCTGGCGCTTGCTAAGCCCCAGAGAAAATAAGTCGTTCAGGGCGAGCATGCAGGAGGCCGCGTCCGTGCTCCCGCCCGCCATGCCCGCGGCGACGGGAATCCGTTTCTCCAGATGAATGTCGAGCCCCTCCTCTATATGAAATTCTTCCATGAGCATCCGGGCGCTCCGATATACGAGATTGTCCTCGTTGACGGGGAGAAAACGAAGGTTGGTGGTGAGCCGGACGCCCGGCGTCTCGGACCGCGTGAGAGTGAGCCGGTCGAACAGCCGGATACTCTGCATAATCATTTTTACTTCGTGGTAGCCGTCCTCCCGGCGCTTAAGAACGTCCAGCCCTACGTTGATCTTGGCGGGGGCGTTGATCCAGATGGAGTCCATGAAATCCCTTCTTTCTGAAGCTTTATAGTGCCATTATAGCATAAATTTGCATGTATGGGAAGTTTTGATTCTGCGCCGTCATTATATTCATCAAGAACGCCGCAACTTTACATTCCCCCTCAATCGAAGTATAATAATATTAGTTTTTGGGACGAGGAGGATTATTATGGAATACGAAGAAAAAACAGAGAAACACAGTGTCAGGGATTTCTTTCAAAATCTGCTGGACAT
>CANPZR010000330.1 GCA_947589175.1 uncultured Lachnospiraceae bacterium
TTTCCCTTGCGTCCTCCGTAAAACCATCTATCACGTCTTTTACTGTCAAATCTTACATCTCCTTTCTTAATCCCAATGTTAATACATTTGTCTGGTAATATCAAATACATATATTAAATAATTTTCCATACTTGAAAGGTATTTCAAAAAATGTTATACTGAAATCAATATAAATTTATTTTTATCTTGCCGCACTTTATTACGGAAAAAGCATGTACGAATAGGAGATTCATCCTGATATTTCCTATCATTTATTCAGCGGCAATGCCGATGATGTGACGGAACGTCTGGATCAGGGATTATTAGACTTTGGCGTTTTAATCGAGCCCGCCGATATGAAAAAATATGATTTTATCAGGCTGCCGGCAAGGGACAGATGGGGACTGCTCATGCGCCGTGATCATCCCCTTGTCGAAAAACAAGGAATCAAACCAGAGGATCTGCAGGGCATCCCGCTGATTGCCTCTCGCCAGTCCCTTGCACACAATGAATTATCCGGCTGGCTTGGCAAACAATACGAATCCCTTCACATTGTTGCCACCTATAATCTTCTTTATAATGCCTCCCTTATGGTGGAGGAAAATGTCGGCTGTGCTTTATGCCTTGACCATATCATACCAGAATACGAAAACAGCCCTCTCTGTTTCCGTCCTCTAGAGCCACAGATTACAGTAGGACTTGATATCGTATGGAAAAAATATCAGGTATTTACAAAACCTGCAAAGCTGTTCTTAAGTATGCTGCAGGAAGAAATCAAAATGATTTAACTTTAATCCTGTAATCCATTCCTTTACATCATCTGATGTAACATCACTGGCTTTCTCCTGTTCCCCTCTTATATATCCAAACAGGCGATGTCGGTTTGAAAAATATAATTCAAATCAGCACCGCCCGGTCTGCTATCTTTTATACCACATTTTATTTCAGATTATCCTGAAAAAACTGCTCCAGCTTATCAAACGGTATCACATCCACCTGATCATAAAGGTCGGTGTGTACCGCATCCGGAATCAATAACAGTTCCTTATTATCTCCCTGCAATTTCTTGAAAGCATCTTTGCTAAAATAACAGGAATGTGCTTTTTCCCCGTGCATGACCAGAACAGCGCTGCGGATTTCATCGCTGTAATTAAGAATCGGCTGGTTCATAAAGGACATGCATCCAATCTTGTTCCAGCCGCCATTGGAGTTTAAGGAACGGGCATGGTAACCACGAGACGTCTTATAATAATCGTAATAATCTTTGACAAAGAACGGGGCGTCTTCTGGCAGCGGATCGACCACGCCGCCTCCCAGCTCATAGCTGCCATTTTTATAATCAATAATCCGCTGGGCATTCAGCGCCTTACGGGCCTCATAACGATCGTCGGCATTGTCATTTTCATCAAAGTATCCGTTGGCATTGACACGGCTCATGTCATACATGGTAGAAGCTACTGTCGCCTTGATCCGGGTATCCAGCGCCGCCACATTTAACGCCATGCCGCCCCATCCGCAGATGCCGATGATACCGATTTTCTCCGGATCGACATTATCCTGTACGGAGAGGAAATCCACCGCCGCCTGAAAATCTTCCGTATTGATGTCCGGGGACGCCATGTAACGGGGTGTTCCGCCGCTCTCTCCGGTAAATGACGGATCAAACGCTATCGTGAGGAAACCGCGCTCTGCCATTGTCTGGGCATACAATCCGGAGGCCTGCTCCTTTACCGCGCCGAACGGACCGCATACAGCGATTGCCGCCAGTTTTCCTTCCGCGCCTTTCGGCTCATATAAATCTGCTGCCAGCGTTATACCATAACGGTTATGAAAAGTTACCTTTCTGTGATTTACCTTCTCGCTTTTCGGGAATGTTTTATCCCACTCATTGGTTAAATCCAGTTTCATTGCTTCTGCCATTTTGCATTACCTTCCTTTCTTATTTTGGTTGAATTTATACTCCATCCGTAAATTTTTTTCATAAACTTAGATTAACTTTATCAATCTTAGTATAAATGATTGACTTCTATTTCTCCAATGGTTATAATTTATATCATGATATGAATTTATGGAATATCAAAAGAGGAGAAAAAGGTATGGAATTAAGAACGATGCGGTATTTTCTTGCTGTGGCAAGGGAAGAAAATATGACTCGCGCAGCAGAGCTTCTGCACGTCACCCAGCCTACGCTTTCCAAACAGTTAAAATCACTGGAGGATGAGCTGGGAAAGAAACTGTTTGTCCGCCACAGCTTCCGCATAGAGCTGACAGAAGAAGGCGTCCTGCTCCGCAAGCGCGCGGAAGACCTTGTGTCAATGGCAGACAAAATTACTACGGAATTTCTTTCGCTGGATGATATATTAGGCGGCGAGATCTACTTTGGTCTGGCAGAGTCTTATCAGATCAGACATCTTGCCGCTATCATTAAATCATTCAAAAATACCTATCCCGATCTTCGGTATCACATTACCAGCGGGGACACGGAACAGGTAACAGAAAAGCTGGATAAAGGCATCGTTGATTTTGCTGTGCTGGCAGAGGAACCAAATACAGACAAATATCATTACCTGGTATTTCCAGAAGCGGATTTATGGGGCGTCGTCATGCCTGATGACTGCCCTCTTGCAGAAAAACAGTCCGTCTCTGTCGATGATTTAACAGGACTTCCTTTGTTCTGCTCGGAACAGGGCTGGTCCAGGGACATTTCCCGATGGTGCGGCAATAAAATAGACAATCTGCATCTGGAAGGTTCTTTTAGGCTGTCGTACAATGGCTCTCTTTTTGTCAAAGAAGGACTGGGATATCTTCTGACCTTTGAGCACTTGATTGATACAAGTCCTGACAGCGGCTTGGCCTTCCGTCCACTTACCCCCAGACTTGAAACGAAACTGTATTTAATCTGGAAAAAATATCAGGTATTTACTCCTATTGC
>CANPZR010000331.1 GCA_947589175.1 uncultured Lachnospiraceae bacterium
CCTCAAAGCGCCACGATAGAACAAAGAAGAAAAATGCAGCAGAATAAGTTAAATCTGCAGGATATTATTCAATCAAATTTGGCGCGGGCATATAGAAACAACAATCCTCAAATAACACATTTTTATAATAATATAGGGTATTCGGATGTTCCGATATGGGCTTTGTTTGAAATACTAATGATGGGGGATTTTGGATATTTATTATCATGTCTTACATATTCTGTAAGGGATGATATCTCTAAAAGGTTAGGTATAAATTTGTCCTGTGATACAAACAGGCGTTTGATATATAGATATATTTATGCCTTGAAAGATTTGCGAAATGCGATTGCTCACAATTTGGTGGTTTTTGACACTAGATTTCGGAGATTTGCCCCAGATAATGCTATGAAACAATGTCTGAAATTGGAAATGGGACTGACCTATGTTAATTTTAAAACGATTGGGGATTATATAGTGCTGATGTGCTATTATTTGAAATTACTGAAAGTGTCAGGAACAGAGATCAGTGAATTTATTTTTCAATTTGAAAAGATTATGGAATGTTATAAAAAAATGGTAAGTGCAGATATTACAGCAATCGTGATTCATCCGGATACAATATTGAGAATGGAATCAATAAAAAATTATATTTAAAATTCTTGCAATTTTTTTTTCGATTATTGTATATTATACATAGTAATTGCGGTATGTGTTTGCGGACGCATACTTGAGAGAGTCGGAGAGATCCGGCTCTCTTGCGTTATAGCCAGATTTCTTTTTTGATATAAATTATGTAGATTAAGCTACATCTGTGAGACCCAGCCCAGCAGCGCGTTCTGCACAGTCGCATAGTGAGTCTTGCTGACTGGAATCTTCTCATGGTTTTTCAGTTCGATTCCGTATCTCCAGATTGAAACGACGGCAGGCAGGGATACCACATAGCTGCGGTGGCACTGGATGAATTGCTGCTGTGGCAGCTTGGCCATCACAGAATTAAGGGGGAGTGAAATGTGAAGGATTCCCCCATCCGCCAGGTGGATGGACAGTTCCTTGTCATATATTTCCAGATAGAGTACATTGTCCAGGTGAAAGCTGACCGTCCGGGAGGGCGAGCTCAGTACTACCGCCCTGCTCTGGCAGCGCTGCCAGGCGCAGAGGATGGCCTCTTTCAGCTCTTCCGCCTGTACCGGCTTTAGGAGATAGCGAATCGCTTCCGTCTTGTATCCCTCCAGGGCAAACTCTGCCGTGGAGGTGATAAAGATAATAGGCAGCGGGTTGTTCTCGCCGCGGAGAGCATGGGCCAGCTCGATGCCGGACTGCTTACCCATCAAAATATCCAACAGCAAAAGATCCAGGGCGGCGTCCGGACGGCGCAGATATTCCATCAGGCGTTCGCTGCCGCTGAAAGTGCGGATGTCGTATTCGATCCCGGATTCTGTAAGAATTTCTTTTGTCATTTCCGTAATGCGTTCTAAGAAAACCGATTCATCATCACAGATTCCAATATGGTACATTTTTTCATCCTCTTTCACTTATTTTTTATGTAGGAATTAAATGTCGGAAGCGGTCTGGTTATCCAGGAAAACGGGGCTTCGTGTATTCGGGGGGGGTAGAGCTCATACAGAGATTGGCAGCGGTGACAAAGGTATTGCTCTTCACATAAATATGAAATACGCCGTTGTATTTTTCAGCAATCCTCTTCATAATGGCAATGCCGTATCCATGGACGCCTTTCTCCAGCTTCGTCGTGACAAAGCCATCCTCCGTGCTTCGCAGGCGCAGCGCGTCGCAGGAATTTTCACACAGGAAGCAGAGAAAATTTCCTTTCTGTCGTATCTTCAACGAAATCTGCCTCTTTTCCTGGGGCAGGAGAGCACTTGCCTCCAGCGCGTTGTCTAACAAGTTGGACAAAAACTGGCACAAGTCCAGGTCATCAATCTGAATCGGTCCGGGCGCCGAGATCGAGTAGCTGACAGTGACGCCGATGGCAGTGGCCTGCTTTTCGTACTCGGACAGCATGGAGTTGAGCAGCACATGGGGCGTATAGCGGTTCGGAAATGTCTGGATGGCAGGCTGGGAGACTTTTTCCAGATATTCTGATGCCCCGGCATAGTCCTTGTTCTGCAGCAGGATGGACAGGGCGGCCAGATGGTGCCGGAATTCATGGCGGGCCTCCCGTTCCTTTTCGGCTGTAGCCGCTGCGGATCGATAACTCTCCACCGCCGCCTCCAGGGAAATCCGCTCGGCTGTTATCCGACGAACCGTATCCAATATGTGCAATATGACATAACATGCGGCAAGCATGAGAAATTCCATGACGCGGACAAAGAAAGGCAATATGCGCTCGGCCGGCATGCCGCTGTTTCTGGGGAGCTCATAGAAAAGCAGCAGTCCCAGGAAAAAGGTAAACGGAATCAGCGAAATCCACCGCCAGACATCCGAGATAATGGGGCTCTGGAACGTTCGCCGGGCCCGGCGCAGAAGGGTTAGCATAGGGTAGAACAAAATAGCGTTGAAAATCAGGTGCAAAAGCAGATAGGGCGTGTCGTATAAATAACCATCTGCTGTGGACGGAAAAAAATCGCCCACCCAGCTGACAGACTCCGTCAGCAGAAATCCGTAATTGAGCACAAGCGTAAAGACAAAGAACTTGTGCGCCGCCTTTGCCCGGATCAGGAACAGGTAGACAAAGAGCAGGAAGAGGACGGACAGCAGAAAAATCAGGGTAAGCGCCACGCGGAACCGGTCGTCTCCGTCGCTGGGAATATATAGCGCGGCAAAAACATAGGTAAATACAGCCGCCATGACAGAGAGGATGCCGGCCATGCTGGCGAGAACCCGCTTTCTGGCATAGCGGAAATTATCATAAAAAGGGTAGAGGCAGAAAAACGTGCAGGGCAGCAGCTGGAACAGATAGCCGCACAG
>CANPZR010000332.1 GCA_947589175.1 uncultured Lachnospiraceae bacterium
ATTTATTTGATGAATGCTTGTATTGAAAGATTAACCGGGAAA
Organism: uncultured Lachnospiraceae bacterium; assembly: GCA_947589175.1. Lineage (GTDB taxonomy): Bacteria > Bacillota > Clostridia > Lachnospirales > Lachnospiraceae > Eubacterium_F. The sequence goes on from CANPZR010000332.1 coordinate 43, forward strand.
ACGGTATATGACATATTAAATGAATATATGTTTCCGTATGTTGGAATTGACTGTGATCCTTTTATTATGACGCCGACCAGCACTGTTTATCATGACTTAACGCAGGTAAAAGGCTGCGTTGAGCTATCTGCAATCGATCTTGCGAAGTTTGGCCTTCTTTATTTGAATCATGGAAAGTTAAACAATAGGCAGATTATTTCGGCTGAATATATAGATGAGGCTACAATCGCACATATTGAAACTTATGGTTATTATTGGTGGATAAATGAGGACGGCAGCGGATACAGGGGACTAGGTCGTGGTGGTCAAGAACTGCATGTTTATCCCGAACATGATATGGTTGTTGTGTTGCAGGCACAGGATTCACCGAGATCGAAATTCTATACTCCGATTATTACGGATGTGATCTTAAAAGCTTTGAAATAATATACTTGCGAGCAAATAAAAAATGGAGTCAGGACTGCATAGCATATACGGAAGCGCTGATTTGAAAAGCTATAATATTTATTGACATTGGAATACAGTAGGATTATAATTATACTCGTAAGATAGTAAATCGCAAGATAGTAAACGGAGACTGTTATGTTTTATTGCAGAAAAGAAGAACTTCGCAAATTAAATAAACGATACGACGGGGGGAGCTTTGAGTGCATCGTTATATATGGAAGGCGGCGCGTAGGCAAGACTGCGATTATCAATGAGTTTTGCAAGGGAAAATCTACGATATTTTTTTCGGCACTTTTAGAGGGGACGGCAATGGACAATTTGAAGGCTCTTTCCCGCGCGATTTATGCCTACAAGGAGCCGGATGCCGCGGAGGCGCCGGAGTACGGCTCATTTGACAGCGCGCTGGATGAGATTACCCGTTTATCCCAAAATGAGAGGATTATATTTGTTATTGACGAATATCCTTATCTGGCTAAGTCATATCCGTCAATCTCATCCCGGCTGCAGCATTTGATTGACCATGTATGGGCGGACAGCAGATTATATCTGATTTTATGCGGTTCCTCTATGAGCTTTATGGAAAATCAGGTGCTGGGATATCAAAGCCCTCTCTATGGGAGACGGACTGGGCAGTTTAAAATCGAGCCCCTTACTTACAGGGAGACGGCGGTGTTTAATCCAGAATTGGATCCTGCGACAAATTCATTCATTTACGGCGTGACAGGGGGGATTCCTCATTATATCAATAAACTGAATGTTCAGGGGGATTTTGACCGCGCCCTGTTGGAAAACTTTTTTGATCGCTCTTCCTATTTGTTTGAAGAACCCGCGAATCTTCTGAAACAGGAGCTCAGAGAGCCGGCCGTGTATAATTCTGTAATTACAGCAATAGCCGAGGGCTCCTCACGCCTGAATGAAATCTGCACCAAAACCGGAATTGACAGCGGACCGTGCGCTAAGTATTTAGGAGTGCTCATAAATCTTGGCATTTTGAAAAAAGAAACGCCTGTCACGGAAAAGCCGGGGAAAAAAACGATATACAGCATAGCGGATCCATTTTTTCGATTCTGGTACCGCTTTGTACCTAAAAATATGACGCCGATTGCATCGGGCAGAATGGAGAAAATTTATGACAAGGCGGTGCGGGCGCGGCTCCATGATTATATGGGGCTTGTTTTCGAAAAAATGTGCCGGGAGTATTTGCTCTATTACGCGGAGGAGATGGATTTCCAGTTAGCGGATATCGGACAGTGGTGGGGAACGGATCCGGCAGAGAAAAAGCAGGTCCAGATTGATTTGGCAGGCAGCACGGACAGAGATGGCGAGTATCTGATCGGCTCCTGCAAATTCAGAAATGAGGCCGTTGGCTTAGATGAACTGGAATTGCTGAAAAAATATGCCGCCGTGTTTGGAAAAGGAAAAACGTATCATTATTACATTTTTTCCAAGGGCGGTTTTACGGAAGGACTGAGAGCGGCGGCCGATGACGGAAAGGTGAAGCTGATCGCCTTGTCCGATATGTATTGATATTGGCACAGGTCAGATGGGAGAAAAATATGAATGTTTTCAAACGATAAATTTGGTAGAACAGTATATTGCCAAATAGAACGAGAACTTGGAATATTAGGGGATTTCCGCGGTGATGTTGACTTTGGCATATGGAGTGGGTATAATATAATTAAAATATTACGACCATTATGAAATTAGGGAGGTGCCATTATGAATATTCGTCCATCTGCGGCAATCCGTCAGAATTACAATGAGATTGCCGATTTGTGCAGAAAGACCGCGGAGCCAATTTTCCTTACCAAGAATGGCGAGGGAGATTTGGTTGTTATGGATATTGAAACTTATAACCGACGAGAAAAGATGTTGCAGCTTCGCGAGGAACTGCTTGCTGTCGAGGAGGATCGGATTGCAGGGAGAAGAGGATGTACTCTTGATGAACTTGACAATTATCTTGATGAAGTTATTGCAGAGGTGTAGCATATGGCAAACAGCAAAAGATATAAAGTTATTGTTTCTGACAGGGCAAAAAGAATGTTGGGAATACATATCCGCTTTATGGCACAGGTTAGCAAACAGGCGGCGGCAGAAAAAAAGAAGGAGATTATGACTGCTTTGCGTTCTCTTTCACAGATGCCGCAGCGTTTTCCATTTTTTGATGAGTTGTATATCACACCAAATAAGTATCATAAAATGTTTATTGAAAAGTGGTATATTGTTCTTTACCAAATTCAAGATGATACAGTATATGTAGAATATATTCTTGACTGCCGCAAGGATTACCGTTGGCTTATCAGATGACAGGGGATTCATATGACTAAAAACGAGTGGTACAAACAGCTATTTTGTCCCAAAACCGGAACAGATACAAAAGAGCGCAAAGTATTCGTTTCTGAATCTTAAACAGATT
>CANPZR010000333.1 GCA_947589175.1 uncultured Lachnospiraceae bacterium
CGGCACCGGGTTCCGATTGTGTGGCTGTATCCCAACCGGGAAAATAAGGTGCTGCTGGAACTTCTGAACGAGCCGGGAGAGGTCATCGGCAAGCTGGAGATTCCGGTCACTACCGGGGAGCTTCCGGCCAATCTCTGCGACGTGATCAAGGTCAACAAGGTGAGCGGGGATCCGGCTATAAAGCGCCTGTTAGTGAGCGGAGGCGTGAATATCAACACCTGCGCCTTTGACGAGGAGGGGGAGATCCGATTCTGTCTCAAGCGCCGGACAAAGGGCTACGGCATTTTCCCGCTGTCTAAGGGACGGTTTATTTATATGGAAAAGGATCGCGCCAACGCCACATACACCAATCCCCAGTGCGCTCAGTACCACGAAATGGATTATCTGGGACGGAGTTTTATGTCGTATCTCACAGACCGGGGGATTCATCACACGGTGGAGGAGCGCGACGCGCGAAGAATCATGGCGGGCACCAACACCCTGGAGGAGCACTGCGAGGACGCGGTGTGCGAGATTGACAGGCAGACCGGCGAGATTGTGTGGATGCTGAAAATCGTAGACGTGCTGGGAGACACCTATGTGGATATGGTGGACTGGGCGCACGTTAATTCCGCCGCCTACAATGAGGAGGACGATTCGGTAATTATTTCCCTGAGAAATGTCCATGCTATTCTCTGCGTGGATTATTCGACGAAGGAGCTGAAATGGCTCTTGGCGGATCCGGATTTCTGGAAGGGGACGCCGGTGGAGGACAAGCTGTTAAAGCCGGTGGGAGACGTCAAGTGGTGCTATCAGCAGCATTCCGCTTTCATATTAAAGGAAAATCTGGACGGGGATCCGAATACGAGAAATGTGGTTGTCTTTGACAATCACTGGAATAAGAGGCGTCCGGCGGAGTCCTTTGACGGGGACGAGGAGTACAGCTACGCCACATTTTATTCTGTCAATGAAAAGGAAATGACCGTGTCTCTTTTCAAGGCGCTGGCGGTTCCCAAGACCACGATCCGCTCCAATGTAATCCTGTGCAGGGAAAAGAATCGCGTGTACGCGATGTGCGGCAATTTCAACGTGCAGGACGACGGCTATGCCGGAGGACTTCTGGAGCTGGATTATGAGACGGGAGAGATTCTCAGCGATTTTCGCGTGAAGCCGGGGTATTTCCGGGGATATGAGTTTGATCCCTGTTTTGAGGAGCTGGTCAAGCCGGCGCAGATTCCGGCGGACTATGAGGTGGGAGCGTTAGTGAAGCCGAGAAAAGCGGAGCAGGACGAGCTCTCCGGCCTTGTGTTCGATCCGGAAAAAAGGATTCCGGACAGAGAGAATACAGAACTTCGCATGATTATGCAGGAGGACTGCCTGTTTTTGCGGGCGCTGGACCACACGGTCCGCAAGGTGTATTACCGGGGACAGAACGGGGACTATGTGCAGGATCTGGATCGGACCAGACAGACCATGGCGCACATTTTTTCCGACGCGCTGTACTACAACTCTATGCAGATTGATACCCTTCCGCCGGATTATTACGAGATTTATCTGGATTATAACGGCGAGATTTTGTACACCGGAAAGCATATACGGATAGATCCGCCAGAAGCCTGATCTGTGGAGAAAATTATGGAAAATAACAATAAAACTACCATCCGCTCGGAAATTCTCCTGCTCGCCGAGAGCGCGCTTGTGGGTATTCTGGCGGGACTTTTCGCGGTTCTGTACCGCTACCTTCTGACCTGGGCAGAGTCGGGACTCGGCTTTGTGCTGGATCAGATACGGGGCAATATTTCTTCTATCCTTTTATGGTTTGCCGCCCTTCTTATCATGGGCTGCGTCGTGGGACTTCTGATGCGCTGGGAGAGAATGGCTGCCGGATCCGGCATTCCGCAGGTGGCGGGAGAGCTGAAGGGGCAGCTGAAGGGGCAGTTAGATCCCTGCTGGTGGCGGGTTCTTATCGCCAAAATCGCGGGCGGTACGGTCAGCATTTTTGGCGGGCTCTCGCTGGGGAGAGAAGGCCCCTCTATTCAGCTGGGCGCAATGGCCGCCAAGGGCTACTCGCGCTTCCGCGGGCACTCCAAAAGCGACGAGCTCATCTACATATCCTGCGGGGCGGGAGCCGGTCTCGCCGCCGCTTTTAACGCGCCCTTTGCAGGCGTATTATTTGTGCTGGAGGAGCTTCACCACGCCTTCGACCGGCGTCTGCTGACGGCGTCCATGATCGCGGCTGTGTTCGCCGATTTTGTATCCAAGATGTTTTTCGGACAGGCGGCGGTTTTTTCCTATCAGACGACTACCATTCCGCTCAACCAGTACTGGCTGCTGCTTTTGTTCGGCGTGATTGTGGGACTGGCCGGGGCGGGCTATAATTATGTGATGGTGCATGTCCAGAAATTTTACCAGTCGTTGAAGAAAATCCCCGGAGAGCTGCGCATCGCCTCCGCTTTTCTCATCGCGGGCGTTCTGGGACTGTGGCTGCCGCAAGTGCTAGCCGGTGGACACTCGATGGTGCTTCTGCTGGAAAAAGGACATCCGGCGCTCTCCTTTATGGTGCTTCTGCTGGCGGTGAAATTTATTTTTTCCTCTATTTCTTTTGGGTCGGGCGCGCCGGGCGGCATCTTTTTCCCGCTTCTGGTGCTGGGCTCCTACATCGGCGCCATTTACGGAGATATCGTCCTGTCTGTGCTGCCGGTTTCCGAGGACATCTGGGTGCAGTTTATCATCCTTGGCATGGCGGGGCTCTTTGCCTCCATCACGCGGGCTTCCCTGACCGGCGTCGTCCTCATCACCGAGATGACGGGCAACATGCACCGGCTTCTGGATATCGCCGTGGTGTGCATTATTTCCTACGCCGTGGCAAACATCCTGAAAAGCGAGCCCATTTACGA
>CANPZR010000334.1 GCA_947589175.1 uncultured Lachnospiraceae bacterium
CGCGCAGGCAATTCCCGCCGCCTGGGCAAAGGCCGACAGATTCCACTCCGGCAGCTGCCTCTCCACCTTTTTTAAAAGAGCCGCGTCGCTCCCCAGAAGATATCCCAGCCGCACGCCGGGAATGGCGAAAATCTTTGTGAACGCGCGGAGAATGAGAAGATTCGGAAAGCGCTCCAGCTCCGGCAGAAGCGAAAATTCCCCGCCGCAAAATTCAATAAAACACTCGTCCAAAAGCACGGGAATATGTTTCTCCCGGCACGCCTCCAGAAGTGAAATCAAATACTCCCGCCCCAGCAGGCGCCCCGTGGGGTTATTGGGATTGGCAAGGACAAGAAAATCCGCGTCGTCCGCCATTTTTTCCACGAAATCTTCCCCCGGCAGAAAATCATTTTCCTCTTTTAATTTATAAAAATAAGGATTGCCACCCGACGCCAGCGCCGCCCTCTCATAGCCGTAAAAAGAAGGCGCCAAAATCCACGGCCTCCGCGGCTTTATCCCCTGAAACGCCGCCATCAAAAGCTCCGACGCCCCGTTGCCAAAAAGCAGATTCTCCGCCGGAACGCCCTGCCATGCGCTCACCGCGCTCCGCAGCTCGGCCGCCTCGTCATCCGGGTAGGCCTCACAGGCCGCCACCGCCTCGTGCAATGCTTTTTTTACCGTCTCCGGCATTCCCAGAGGATTTATATTCACAGAAAAATCCAGTTTCACATCGTTCCGGTAAATGTCCCCGCCGTGCCGTCCCGACACCCGCGACACCTCCATTCTCAGATTACTACTTCCACAAGCCGCCACCTGTACTTCACTCTTTGACAATTCTCCCTGTTTCCAATAACTCTAGTAGCATTATTGCTATCACAGCAAATGCAACATCGCAACAAATACAGCTAGCGCAGTAATTGCAGCTACTGCAACAATTGCAGTTATCACAGCAAATATAGCAATAACAACACTATCAGACATATCGCCTCTCCGAGCCAGGCCGTCACATACAGCAGACGGTTCGCGCGCCTTATATCCTCCGGCTCCGCCTGCCGCAGCGCGTCCCCGATTGTGGGCTTATGCACTACACGGCCGAAATAGCGGGCGTCCCCCGCCAGTTGCAGTCCCAGCGCCCCGGCGCACGCCGCCTCGGTCTGGGCGGAATTGGGACTGGCGTGGTTTTCCCGGTCCCGCCTCCAGATTTTCCACGCTCCCCGGCCCGAACAATCCCGTCCTCCCAGGAAAGCTGATAAAATCATCAGGCAGGCGCAGAGCCTCGCGGGAATAAAATTCATGCCGTCATCGAGCTTCGCCGCCGCCCGGCCAAAATATAAATATTTTTCATTTTTATATCCCACCATGGAATCCATGGTATTGACCGCCTTGTAAAAAAATCCGAGAGCCGGTCCTCCTATGGCAGTAAAAAGCATGGGCGCGATCACGCCGTCAGAGGTATTTTCCGCCACAGTCTCCACCGCCGCTTTCACAACGCCCTCCTCGCTGAGCGCTTCCACGTCCCGCCCCACAATCATAGAAAGGGCTTTCTTCGCCCCTTCCAGATTGCGGTTTTCCAACTGCCGGAACACCTTCATGCTCTCCGACTTCAGGCATTTCACCGCCAAAATCTGATAGGTCATGACCGTTTCCACCGCGATTCCCGCCGCCGGGTGCAGCCGGTAAGCCGCGCATAAAATAAGCGCCGCCACCGCCAGAGCCGTCAGGGGAACCACCGCCGCGAGGACAATTCCCCGGCGGAATTTTTTCCGGTCCTCATCCCCGTCTCGAAGCAGGATTTTTTCCAGCCAGGCAATCATTTTCCCCATAAGACGGACCGGATGGGGCAGGAAATACGGATCTCCCAGCAGAAGATCCATCAAAAAACCCAAAAAGAAGGACACCATATGTCCGGCCATCGTCTCACGCTCCCGTCATTTACAAGCCTGCGCTTCCAGTTTTCTTATGTCGCGTATCCGCCGGTCCGGCCAGTCCAGAACGCACCGGTACCCCTCGCCACCAGACACCTGGAAATCAAAATATTCCCCGCCGCCCCAGCCGCTCAGCAAAGACATAATCGTGCCGCCGTGCACAATGGCCGCCGCCCGCTCCGGCAGATTTTCCTCCTGAAAAAAAATAAATTCCGCCATTCTATCAAGCCCCGCGCCGCACCGCCTCGCAAAATCCTCCCTGCTCTCCCCGCCGGGAAAGGGCAGCGCGCCTCCGCTGTCGATCCACGCCTGATAGCGCGCATCGCCTTTTAAGTCCTCGTAATTTTTTCCCTCAAAATCTCCGAAATCAATCTCCGTCCACTCCGGAATCCGCACCGGCTCCTGATCCGGATAGAGAATCCGCGCTGTCTCCAGACAACGGCGCATCGGACTGATAAATATCCTGTCCGCGGGGGGATACCATCCATTTTTTTTATTTTCCAGTAAAATATCTTTCCCCTCCGCGCAGAGTGACTCGTCCGTCCTCCCCACATACCGGCGCTCCCGGTTGCCCGCCGTGGCGCCGTGCCGGATCAGCATCAGTTCTATTTGATTTTCTGTCCTATGCCGCATATCACGCGCACCACCTCTTTGGCCCCGGCCGCCAGCGCCACCAGGATTTTCCCTGTCCGCTCCCTGTATTCCCGCTCAAATCCGTCCACTGGCACGATGCCGTTTCCGATCTCGTCGCAGATCAAAATACAGTCCGGGTATTTTTTTACAAAACCCTCAATTTCCTGTTCCGGTCGGCCGCCCTGCTTTATCCGCTGCCGGATCCACTGGTGCAGATGATTGACGACCACAGAACTTCCCCCCTGCTCCGGCAGAACCCCGTCCGCAACGACGCAGTCCTCATCCCGGACGCCGTAATTCTCCCGGACGTATTGCAATTTCCCCTGAAAACATCCGCC
>CANPZR010000335.1 GCA_947589175.1 uncultured Lachnospiraceae bacterium
GGCTCTTTTGAATTTCGGTTCAGGTAATCCGCCAGTCCCTGGGACGCCTTCGCCACCGTGTAAATATTCATCCGGTTCGTGCCCGCGCCGATCACGCCGCGCAGGCCCCCGGTGCCGAAAGAGAGATCCTTAAAAAAGGCGTCTTCCAACGCCGCATTTGCCAAAGTCTTATCTGTAATCGCCTTGATTTCCAATGCCTCATCTGTAAATGACGCGTTTTCCAACGACGCTCCATCTGCCGCCATTTCCCCTAATTCCCGGACCACATCCTCGTCCCCAACCGCCTTTTCCCGCCATATTTTGTACTGTTTTATTATCTGATTTTCTGTCATTTTTTCAATTGATTTTTCCATTCTAAACCTCCAAGATTTCCAATGTGAATTACATTCACATTTGCGAACATAATACGCATTTGCGAACATAATTCACATTATCCTCGAATACTGAGAAACTGCGCGTTTCCATGAAGGAGCAATTCCACGGAACAGGCGGGAACAAATATACAGTCACCTCTGAAAAACCGGAATCCCTCATCTTCAAAATAAAGAGAGCCGCAGCCGTCCGTACACAAAAGCACGCGAAAAGAATCGCCGTCCGCCTGATAGCTGACCAGCCCCCGGCAGCGCTCCGTATTGATCAGCATGCGGTACACCTCAAAATACTGGCACCGGCACAACAGCTCTGAGGCGCAGCCCGGACTATATTTCAGCACCCGGAGGGGCTGTCTCGGCTCCCTGCTGGCAGAAAGATACGCCACGTCCAGCGCCTTTTCCACATGAAGCTCCCGTTTCTTTCCCGCCCGGTCCGTGCGCCCGTAATCGTACAGCCGGTACGTCAGATTAGAATTTTCCTGAATCTCCGCAATGAGCGTACCCGCCCCAATGGCATGGACCGTGCCCGCCTCCACATAAAACAGATCGTCTTTTTTCACCGGAATTTTCTGGAGATATTTCTCCACCGTCCCCGCCGCGATGCTCTTTTTCAGCACATCTTTATCTACCCTGCGGCGAAATCCATAAATCAGGCTGGCGTCCCTTGCCGCATCCAGCACATACCACATCTCGGTCTTTCCGCGCTGCCCGTTTTCGTGCTGACGGGCATATTCATCCGTGGGATGCACCTGCACCGACAGATCCTTCTTGGCGTCGATGAGCTTGATCAGTATCGGAAGTTCCCCCCTGGTTCCGGGATGCGTTCCCAGAAATTCCGGATGCTCCCTCAGCACATCAGGCAGCGCGCGCCCGGAAAATTCCCCGCTCGCCACCACGCTGGGGCCGTCGGGATGAGTGGAGCACTCCCACGTCTCCGCCAAAGGCTCCATATCAATATTTTTTGAAAAATCATCATTCAGACGGCTCCCTCCCCAGAGGTAGTCCTTTCCGCACGGCCGCAGAAGAAACGGCCGTTTTTTTCCTTTCCCGTCACTCAAGAGAGAATTTTTGTTTGTCATGAACACTGATCTCCTTGCCAAGCTGTACCTCAACCAATTTCAGCTCCGTCTCCGCCAGAATCATATGGCGGCACCCCACCTGCATCGTAATCACATCGCCGGCCTCCACCTGCTGCTCCATGCCGTCCACCACGGTTTTTCCACGGCCCGAAATAACAATCCAGACCTCGTCCCGGTTCTTATGGCTGTGATAATTCATGCTGTGTCCCTCATTCAGAGTGACCTTAATTGTCAGACTCTCCGTCTCCACGTCCAGAACCCGGAAACTCCCCCAGCTCTTTTCCGCAAACATGATCTGATTATCAATTTTGTCCACAAAAGGCTTGATGTAAGAGCTCTGCTCCTTATCCGACACCAGAATCCCATCCGGCGAAGCCGAAATAACCACATCCTGCAGCCCCATAGCCAGCACCGGAAGCCCCAGTTCATTTATAATATGCACATTTTCACAGGTTTCGTTCATAATGCCCTCGCCGACACAGGACTCCTCCATCGCCTCCGTCAGCGTGTTCCATGTGCCCAGATCCTTCCACTGTCCGCCGAACCGCATGACCTGAATCCGCGGTTCCTTTTCCACCACCGCGTAGTCAAAAGAAATTTTCGCAAGAGAATCATATTTTGAAAAAAGATCCTCATAATCGGTAAAATCCATGCGTTCATGGGCCTTTTCCAATACATATTTTAATTTGTAGGCAAATACGCCGCCGTTCCAGAGCGCTCCCTGGGCAATGTACTCCTGAGCCGCGTCCGCCGACGGCTTTTCCCTGAATGTCCGCACATCTGCCGTATTGCTGTTATTTTCAGGAATAATATAACCGTATTTTTCAGAGGGATAGGTGGGCTCAATTCCCATCAGCACAAGATTGGCCTCCCCCTTTTTGGCCTGCTCGCAGAGGGCTTTGAGCGCCTCAAAATAATCATCCTCCACATAGGGATCCACCGGACATACCACCACCGGCTCCTCAGGATCAATGCCCCGCACATCCGCAAGATACGCCGTCGCCAGCGCAATGGCGGGAAATGTATCCCGGCGACATGGCTCTAAGGAAATGTGGACGTCCTCTCCCAGCTGATTGTGTATGGCCGAAATCTGATTTCTGCTGGTCGCTATAGTCACCGTCGCCTCCGGATCCGATTTCTTGATCTGGCGGTACATCCTCTGCACCATCGACTCATAGGTTCCATCTTCTTTTTCAAAAATTTTAATAAACTGCTTTGAGCGGATGTCGTTGGAGAGCGGCCAGAGCCGCTTGCCGGACCCGCCGGATAACAATACAATATTCATATACGGAAACCCCCATTTTTCCAAAAAATTTTACCGCTCCGCCCTCATGGGATTATTCAGAAAATCCTCATACGCAAGCCGGATGCCATCCTCCAGTTCCGTCCTGTATGTCCAGCCCAGCGCCGCGGCCT
>CANPZR010000336.1 GCA_947589175.1 uncultured Lachnospiraceae bacterium
TTACCGGTTACAATCACAAATAAAAATGTAGGAGGATTTGAAATGTTTGATTTTATTGGAAAGATTGATGGAAAGAAAATAGGCATTTTTGCCACAGGAGTTTTATTTGGAACGGCAGGCGTGAAGCTTTTATCCAGCAAGGATGCAAAGAAATGTTATACGAACTGTACGGCGGCTGTGCTGCGTGCTAAGGACTGTGTGATGAAAACGGTCACGAATATTCAGGAAAATGCAGAGGACATTTATGCGGAGGCGCAGCAGATTAACGAGGACAGGGCGGCAAGAGAGGAAGAGACTGTCTGCGCAGAGGAAACAGAGCAATGAAGTTTATGATCAGGCATGAGATCAGAGGCAGGATCCGGTTGCATATCGCACAGGGCAGGATGTCTTACAGGGAAGCGGATATCCTGCAGTATGCACTGTCAGAATATTCTTTTGTTACAAAGATTACGGTGCATAGTAGGACGCAGGACGTGGTAATCTGTTACAATGGAGAGCGGGAAAAAGTGCTTTCTATGCTCCAGAATTTCCGATATGAGGATGCCAAAATTCCGGAATCCCTTTTGGAAAATTCGGGCCGGGAATTGAGCGAAAAATATAAGGAAAAGCTAGTCGGCAAGGTGCTGCTCCGGTATGGAGAAAACCTTTTTCTTCCTTATCCTGTCAGGGCGGGATTCGTATTGCTGCGATCGCTGCCTTATTTGTGGAGAGGGATAAAAGTATTATGGAAGGGGAAAATGGAAGTCCCGGTGCTGGATGCGACTGCAATCGGCGTGTCCGTATTCAGAGGAGATATGCGGACGGCAGGTTCAATTATGTTCCTGCTCGGCATCGGAGAAATACTGGAGGAATGGACGCATAAAAAGTCGGTGGATGATCTGGCAAGGAGTATGTCCTTACATATTGACAAGGTGTGGCGAAAGCAAGATGGACAGGAGACGCTGGTATCGTCTGTGGAAATACAGCAGGGGGATATGGTCGTTGTCCGCATGGGCAAGGTGATTCCCTTTGACGGTATTGTTCTGGAAGGCGACGGAATGGTAAATCAGGCTTCCATGACGGGTGAGGCGGTTCCGGTCCATAAACAGAGGGAAAGCTATGTGTATGCAGGAACCGCGCTGGAGGAAGGAGAATTGACCGTCCGTGTGGATTCCACAGGAGGAAACAGCCGTTTTGAGCGGATCGTTGCCATGATTGAGGAATCGGAAAAGCTGAAGTCCTCTATGGAGGGGAAAGCTGCGCATCTGGCGGATCAGTTGGTGCCATATATGCTGGCGGGAACAGGCATGACATATCTTCTTACACGCAATGCCACGAAAGCGCTTTCGGTGCTGATGGTGGATTTTTCCTGCGCCTTAAAGCTCGCGATGCCTGTTTCCGTGCTGTCTGCAATCCGGGAAGCCAGCAGACATCATATCACAGTAAAAGGCGGAAAGTTTCTGGAGGCAGTGGCAGAGGCAGATACCATTGTTTTTGATAAGACAGGGACGCTTACAAAAGCAAAGCCTGCAGTGGCGCAGGTAATTTCCTTCAATGGACAGGAACCGGATGAGCTTCTGCGGATTGCCGCCTGTCTGGAGGAGCATTTTCCCCATTCTATGGCAAAGGCGGTGACGGATGCAGCAGGCGCAAAACATCTGGAACATGAGGAAATGCATCAGGAATTGGAGTATATTGTCGCACACGGGATTTCTTCCCGAATCGGGGAGCGGAAGGCGGTCATTGGAAGCTATCATTTTGTATTTGAGGATGAGGGCTGTCATATTCCGGAGGGGATGCGGGAGAGATTTGACGCGCTTCCGGAAGAATTTTCCCATCTGTATCTGGCAGTGGATTCCGTTCTGGCGGCAGTGATATGTATTGAAGATCCTCTGCGTGAAGAGGCAGCGGCTGTGATAACTACGCTTAAAAAGGCGGGGATTAAAAAGGTGGTCATGATGACCGGAGACAGTGAGAAAACGGCGTGCGCCATTGCAAAACAGGTTGGCGTAGATGAGTATTATGCGGAAGTCCTGCCAGAGGATAAGGCGGAATTTGTTGAAAGAGAGAAGCGGCAGGGGCGGACGGTCATGATGATTGGGGACGGCATCAATGATTCTCCGGCGCTTTCTGCGGCGGATGTGGGAATCGCCATCAGTGATGGCGCGGAGATTGCAAGGGAAATTGCCGATGTGACAATTGGGGCAGACAGTCTGTATGAGCTTATTACATTAAAGGTTCTTAGCAATGCGCTGGTGAAGCGGATTGCTAAGAATTACCGTGTGATCGTCGGTTTTAATACGGCGTTGATTCTGCTGGGAACGGGCGGAATCCTGCAACCGGGAGTATCTGCCATGCTGCATAATGCCTCTACGATTGCAATCAGTTTGGGGAGCATGCGTAATCTGCTGGAATAGGAAGGAATGTTTTACATATGTCAGAGCAGGGTGAAAATTTTTTAGAGATTGTTGACATCACAAAATCCTTCGGCAGCGGAGATACCAGACAGGAGGTGCTTCGGGGGGTCAGTTTCTCTGTGGCAAAGGGAGAATTCTGCGTGCTTCTCGGTCCTTCCGGTTCGGGCAAATCCACACTGCTGAACATCATCGGAGGGATCGACAGCGCCGACTCCGGCTATATCTCTATCGGCGGCGATAAATTGAAGGAACTGGGAGAAAAATGTCTGACGCAGTACCGCCGCCGTCATCTCGGCTATGTCTTTCAGCAGTACAATCTTATTTCAAATCTGAATGTCAGGGAAAACATCGAGGTGGGAGCGTACCTTTCCGACGCGTCGCTGGATACAGATGAGCTGCTTCATACGCTGGGGCTTTACGAGCATCGCCATAAGCTGCCGAATCAGCTTTCCGGCGGTCAGCAGCA
>CANPZR010000337.1 GCA_947589175.1 uncultured Lachnospiraceae bacterium
AGGTGGCGGAGTGCGTGGACATCGCGGCGATGGAATTTGACAGGCTGGCGGATTTTGCCGAGGAAAACAAAATCGATCTGACAATTATCGGCATGGACGATCCGTTGGTAGGGGGCGTCGTGGACGTGTTTGAAAAGAGGGGGCTCCGTGTGTTCGGCCCGAGAAAAAATGCGGCGATTATCGAGGGCTCCAAGGCATTTTCCAAGGATCTCATGAGAAAATATGGGATTCCGACGGCGGCGTACCGGAATTTTACGGATCCGGAGGAGGCGCTGCGCTTTCTGGAGACGGCGCACATGCCGATTGTGCTCAAGGCCGACGGACTGGCTCTCGGCAAGGGCGTTCTCATCTGCCAGACGTTAGAGGAGGCAAAGGCGGGCGTGAGGACGCTGATGCTAGATAAGCAGTTCGGCGACGCAGGAAACGAGATTGTGGTGGAGGAGTTTATGACGGGAAGAGAGGTTTCCGTGCTCTGCTACTGCGACGGGACGCATATCAAGCCCATGACCAGCGCCCAGGACCACAAGAGGGCGAAGGACGGCGACAAAGGACTGAATACCGGCGGCATGGGAACATTTTCACCGAGCCCCTTCTACAATGACGAGGTTGCGAAATTCTGCGAGGAAAATATTTACCAGCCCACGATGGACGCCATGAAGGCGGAGGGCAGAGATTTTGTCGGAATCCTTTTTGTGGGGCTGATGCTGACGGAGGACGGTCCGAAGGTGCTGGAGTACAACGCGAGGTTCGGCGATCCGGAGGCGCAGGTGGTACTT
The DNA here is from genome assembly GCA_947589175.1 of uncultured Lachnospiraceae bacterium. Classification (GTDB taxonomy): domain Bacteria; phylum Bacillota; class Clostridia; order Lachnospirales; family Lachnospiraceae; genus Eubacterium_F. The sequence continues at coordinate 777 of CANPZR010000337.1, forward strand.
CCCCGCATGAAAAATGATATCGTGGACGTGATGAACGCCTGCATTGACGGAAAGCTGGAAACGGTGGATCTGCAGTTCGAGGATAACGCCGCCGTATGCGTGGTGCTGGCGTCCGACGGCTACCCGGAGCACTATGAGAAGGGCAAGCTCATCACCGGATTTGAGAACTTCGACGGCAAGGAGGGCTATTATGTGTTCCACGCCGGCACAAAGCAGACCGACGCGGGCATTGTGACCAACGGCGGGCGCGTGCTGGGCGTGACGGCCAAGGGCAAGGATCTGAAGGAGGCCAGGGCCAACGCCTATGAGGCGACAAAGCTGATTCATTTTGAAAATAAATATATGAGGAATGATATTGGTAAAGCGATAGACGAAGTCTAATGGCTTTGCCATCGATGAAGTATAAAAATATAAAGGAGATAAATTATGTATTCTTTTGATGAAGTGAAAAAAGCCGATCCTGAATTGGCGAAGGCAATGGAACTGGAGACGGGACGCCAGAACGACCACATTGAGCTGATTGCGTCGGAGAATTTTGTGAGCAAGGCCGTGATGGCTGCGATGGGGAGCACGCTGACGAACAAGTACGCGGAAGGGTATCCAGGCAAGCGCTACTACGGCGGATGTCAGTTCGTGGACATGGTGGAGGAGCTGGCGAGAGAGCGCGCGAAAAAGCTGTTCGGCTGCACCTATGCCAATGTACAGCCCCATTCCGGCGCGCAGGCGAATATGGCGGTATTCTTTGCGCTGGTGAAACCGGGCGAGACGGTGATGGGAATGAATCTGGACCACGGCGGACACCTCTCTCACGGAAGCCCGGCCAACATATCGGGAACCTACTACAACATCGTTCCCTACGGCGTGGACGATAGCGGATTTATCGATTATGAGGCGGTAGAGCGCATCGCGAAGGAGTGCAGGCCGAAAATGATTATTGCCGGCGCCAGCGCATACTGCCGCAAGATTGATTTCAAGAGATTCCGCGAGATTGCGGATGAGGTGGGCGCGTTCTTGATGGTGGATATGGCGCACATCGCCGGTCTGGTCGCGTCCGGGATGCACGAGAGCCCGATGCCGTATGCCCATGTGGTGACGACGACGACTCACAAGACGCTGCGCGGTCCCCGCGGCGGCATGATTCTCTCCTCGGAGGAATTTGCCACCGAGCACAAGCTGAACAAGGCCATTTTCCCGGGCACGCAGGGCGGCCCTCTGATGCATGTGATCGCCGCTAAGGCGCTGTGTTTAAAAGAAGCGCTGGATCCGAGCTTTAAGGAGTATGGAAAGAATATTATTGACAACGCGCAGGCGCTGTGCAAGGGTCTGATGAGCCGTGGCATTGACATTGTGTCCGGCGGCACGGACAACCACCTGATGCTTGTGGATCTGGTGAGCAAGGGACTGACCGGAAAAGAAGTGGAGAAGTGGCTGGACGACGCCAATATTACCGCGAACAAAAATACTATTCCGAACGATCCGCAGTCGCCGTTCGTGACAAGCGGAATCCGTCTGGGCACGGCCGCTGTTACAAGCCGTGGTATGAATACCCAGGATATGGATCAGATCGCTGACGCTATTGCCATGCTGATTGACGACCATGAGGGGAACCTTGAGCGGGCGAAGGCCATTGTGAAGTCGCTGACGGATAAATACCCGCTGTATTGATAGAGGAATTATAATGGGGACTGTCGCTTTTGTGGATTGAAAAGTTGGATTCACGAGGGCGGCAGTCTCGCTTATTACGATTATTGCAGAGGTAGCTGCATTATTTTATGAACAAGAACTGGTATCTGATGAAAAAAGTTGTAGAAAGTTGTAGAAAACAGTAACTTTAATTTTCATGAGCGAAAAATATTCGCCAAATACAGAAATGTGAAAGGCAGGAGAAAAATGAAGTATTGTATAAAATGTGGAGCAGAATTGTTGGATAGTGCAAGGTTTTGTAGCAAGTGCGGGCAGCCTGTGGACAATGTAGTAATGAGAACAGAGACTAAAGCGCGAACCAAATCGTCAACACCACTGATTATTGGAATTATAGTGGGGGTGCTAGTGGCTGTGGT
>CANPZR010000338.1 GCA_947589175.1 uncultured Lachnospiraceae bacterium
AGAGGAAATTCTCATATGGACGAGTTTTATTCGGACGGGCTGCATGAGGAGTGCGGCGTATTTGGCATGTACGATCTGGACGGCGCGGATGTGGCGTCTACCATTTACTACGGATTATTTGCCCTGCAGCACCGGGGGCAGGAGAGCTGCGGAATCGCTGTCAGCGACACGGAGGGGCCCAAGGGCCAGGTGTCGTCGAAAAAGGGAATGGGCCTGGTGAACGAGGTGTTTGACGCGGAATCGCTCGATGAGCTGAAAGGAAATATCGGAGTGGGGCATGTCCGCTACTCCACAGCGGGGGCCAGCAACCGGCAGAATGTGCAGCCGTTGGTGCTCAATTACGTCAAGGGGATATTGATGTTGGCGCACAACGGCAACCTGGTCAACGCGCCGGAGCTGAGAAAAGAGCTGGAGTATTCCGGCGCGATTTTTCAGACGACAATCGATTCGGAAGTGATCGCGTACCATATTGCCAGGGAGAGATTGAACACGGGCACGGTGGAGGACGCGGTGAAGAACGCCATGCGCAAGTTAAAGGGAGCCTATTCCCTGGTGATTTCCAGTCCCAGAAAGCTCATTGGAGCCAGGGATCCCTTTGGGTTCCGGCCGCTGGTGATCGGAAAGCGGGACAACAGCTATATGCTGGCCAGCGAGACGTGCGCGCTGGACGCCGTGGGCGCGGAATTTGTCCGGGATGTAAAGCCGGGCGAGATCGTCATGTTAGACAAGCGGGGGATTACCTCGGACGAGAGTTTCTGCGGCCTGATGAAACCGGCCCGGTGTATTTTCGAGTACATTTATTTTGCCCGGCCGGACAGCTATGTGGACGGCGTGAGCGTGTATGACTCCCGCATTATGGCGGGAAAGATTCTGGCACAGATGCATCCGGCGGACGCGGATATCGTGATCGGCGTGCCGGATTCGGGCAACGCGGCGGCTATGGGATTTGCCCTGGAGTCCGGGATTCCCTACCGCGTGGGATTTATTAAAAACAGCTATGTGGGGCGGACGTTTATCAAGCCCAAGCAGTCGGCGAGGGAGAGCAGCGTCCATATCAAGCTCAACGCCCTGCGGGAAGTGATTCAGGGGAAGCGGGTGGTCATGGTGGACGACTCTATCGTCCGGGGCACGACCAGCGGCCTGATTGTAAAGATGCTAAAGGACGCAGGGGCGACAGAGGTTCATGTGAGAATCAGCTCGCCGCCGTTTTTGTATCCCTGCTATTTTGGGACCGACGTGCCAAGCTGCGATCAGCTGATCGCCCACAAGCATACCGTGGATCAGATCTGCAAGCTTATCGGGGCGGATTCTCTGGGATATCTGGACGGGGAGCGGCTGCCGGAGCTGATCGGGGGCGACACGGGATACTGCGAGGGGTGCTTTTCCGGCCATTATCCGGTAGAGCCGCCGAGCGAGGATATCCGCGGCGAGTACGAGAAATAAGAAAGGAGCCAGATGCCATGAGTACAGACAAATATGTAAGTCCGCTCTCGGAGCGCTATGCCAGTAAGGAGATGCAGTTTATTTTTTCACCGGATATGAAATTCCGCACCTGGAGAAAGCTGTGGATTGCGCTGGCGGAGACGGAGCAGGAGCTGGGATTGAAGGATTCGGAGGGAAATCCGAGAATTACCGACGAGCAGATCGCGGAGCTGAAGGCCCACGCGGAGGATGTGAATTATGACGTGGCGAAGGCCATTGAGAAAGAGGTGCGCCACGACGTCATGAGCCATGTGAGGGCGTACGGGCAGCAGTGCCCCGGCGCCGCGGAGATTATTCATCTGGGCGCTACCTCCTGCTATGTGGGGGACAACACCGACGTCATCATCATGACGGAGGCGCTGAAATTGGTCAAAAAGAAACTGGTCAACGTGATCGGAATCCTCTCGGATTTCGCCGTGAAGTACAAGGATCTTCCCACGCTGGCATTTACGCATTTCCAGCCGGCACAGCCCACGACCGTGGGCAAGCGCGCCACCCTGTGGATTCAGGATCTGGTGATGGATCTGGAGGATCTCGATTATGTGCTGGGCGGCATGAAGCTGCTTGGTTCCAAGGGTACGACCGGCACGCAGGCGAGCTTTCTGGAGCTGTTTGACGGAGATGAGGAGAAATGCCGCGAGGCGGACCGGATTATCGCGAAAAAAATGGGATATGAGGCTTGCTTCCCCGTTTCCGGGCAGACATACTCGCGGAAGCTGGATACGAGGGTGTGTAATATTCTGGCGGGGATTGCCGCCAGCGCCCATAAGTTTTCCAACGACATCCGCCTTTTGCAGCATTTGAAGGAGATTGAGGAGCCATTTGAAAAGAGCCAGATCGGTTCCTCGGCGATGGCCTACAAGAGAAATCCCATGCGCAGCGAGCGGATTGCGTCCCTGTCCCGGTACGTGATGATCGACGCGCTGAATCCTGCCATTACCTCCGCGACCCAGTGGTTCGAGAGGACGTTGGACGATTCCGCCAACAAGAGGCTCAGCGTGGCGGAAGGGTTCTTAGCCGTGGACGGCATACTGGATCTGTATATGAATGTGGCGGACGGCCTGGTCGTGTACGACAAGGTCATCACACGGCGGCTGATGTCGGAGCTGCCCTTTATGGCGACGGAGAATATTCTGATGGATGCGGTGAAGGCCGGCGGCAACCGCCAGGAGCTTCACGAGAGAATTCGGGAACTGTCCATGAAAGCGGGAGAAAATGTAAAGGTAAAGGGATTGGAGAATAACCTGCTAGAGCTGATCGCGGAGGACGACGCGTTCCCGATGACCCTGGAGGAGCTGAAACAGACGATGGAGCCGTCCCGGTATGTGGGACGCGCCCCCAGCCAGGTGAC
>CANPZR010000339.1 GCA_947589175.1 uncultured Lachnospiraceae bacterium
TGCAGCTTGTATAAAATCTTCCCCAGAATCATCACAAGAAATATGGGGAGAGTGGCGTTGATACTGTATAAAAAATTTTCCATAATATACCTCATTTTTGAGCAAACAAGTTTGACATGAAAATTATAGCATACTCTAAAATTTCAGACAATATAAAATCAATACAGAGAGGGAAAAAATGATTATTGCTTTTCAATTTTGCATATACTATAATATGAGTAGATAAAAAGACTGGCTGTCCATAGAGGACAGTAAGGCTTTAATAGTGGGTTGACACCTAAAATCTGATATGTTTTCCGAACGCAGGTGTCGGAGGTTGGCAGGCAACAGAAAAAGCTGCTGAAATTTACTGGATCAATCTTGAAGATCAGAAAGTGTTATTCTTGTATGGGCTTCCAGAGGAAATCAAAAAACAATTACAAACATCTCAAAACATTATACGGATGATAAATACTCACAATTTACGAAATTTAATAAAAGCATTAATTTAAAAGAATGTCGGTTTACAGACGAAATTGAAGCACTTATAAAAAGATAAATCAACTATTTGTCTGTAATTTTGATATGTTATTTTTTCTGGGTTCCATCGTTTTATATAGTGAAGGAAATAAAATTTAAGAGTGGAGAAGAATTTTGACCTGGATGGATTGGGTTGAAAAACAAGCTATATTAAAGTACTTTAATATAGAAATAAAAATATGTATAAAAAGACCCTATTGTAGAAATACAGTAGGATTTTTTGTTTTTGGAGGGAATAGTGAAAATGGGAAAAACATATGGTTATGTGCGCGTGTCAAGCACGGAGCAAAACGAGGATCGTCAGATGAGCGCTCTTGAAAAAGCGGGAGTAGCGGGCAGATGGATCTATGTGGACAAGCAGTCGGGAAAGGATTTTCATCGTCCTAATTATATGAAACTGGTATCCCTGCTGCAAAAAGGAGACCTGGTCTATATCCTGAGCATCGACCGTCTGGGGCGTAATTATTCTGAGATATTAGAGCAGTGGCGCATACTTACTAAGGATATCGGGATTGATATCTGCGTGCTGGATATGCCGCTTCTGGATACCCGGCGGGGAAAGGATCTGATGGGAACCTTCATCGCTGATTTAGTATTACAGATTTTGTCTTTTGTGGCGGAGAATGAGCGAGAAAATATACGAAAAAGACAGGAACAGGGAATTATTGAGGCAAAAAAGAGAGGAGTGCGGTTTGGACGTCCGAAAATCAAGGTTCCCGCTAATTTTATGAGAACGGTAGAATCCTGGAAACAAGGAAATATAAACCTGGAAGAAGTGCTGGAGAGGTGCAGGATGAGCAAGTCTACCTTTTACCGAAAAGTCCGGGAAATGCAGGAAAAATAAGGGGATACAGAAAAAAGGTGCCAAAAGGTATACATTTTGACACCCTGTTTCTTATACACATATCATTTTACCATCTATTGTCGATAAAATCAATAATTTTTGTAAATCATGTAAAAAATCTTATTAAAAAAGCAGAGTTTCAGTGAACCGAGATGCTATTATGTGAATGACTATGTATTTAATTCGCCTTTCTCAAATACTATACTTTTTGACACTGCATTAAATAAGAAAGGAAAAAGACATGAAAAGAATTTTAACTTTTGTATTGACGCTGTCCATGTTAGTGTCGCTTGTAACAGGGATGCCCTGCAAAGAGGCAAAGGCGGCCGGCTATGAAAGCGCGGTGCAGCTTCAGACGGATGGCGAGTGGTACGGTGATTACTGGGTCACACAAACGGAGACGGACAACTGGCACAAGATTATAGTCCCGTTTGATGGCAAATTAACCATTAAACTGATGTGTTATTTGGACAGGATGACATTTGAGTTTTATAATGAGGACATCTCAACGAAATTTACAGATGAAAGCTATTTTTATGGAACAGAAACATCCCCCACCACAGAGACATACAAGTATGTGTTGAGCGCGGGCACTTATTATGTCCATGCGGCGAACTACTATCCGGAATATGAGCAGTACTCTGGAAGATACAAGATTCAAGCTAGTTTTAAAGAATTTGGGACGACCAATAAAGGGGCCGATTCCTATGATTCGCCGTTGCAGCTTCCGGCTGGCCGTGAGATGGTAGGCGCTATGACAGAAACAGACGGGGTGGACTGGTATCGTCTGAGCGTACCAAAGGATGGAAGATATACTGTTAAATTGGCAGCATATTTGGAAAGTATAAGTTATGAGTTTTACAACGCGGATTTATCACAGCGCCTCACAGATGAAAGCTATTATTATGGCAAAGAGGATTCGCCTGTTACCAAGGTATATAATTATACCTTGAGCGCGGGAACCTACTATATAAAATTTGAAAAAGGCTCTTATACAGGGAAATACACAGTTTCATGGGAAGCCCTGAATGCGGCGAACTGCAGTCATGAATATACCAGTACATATGTAGAGCCGACCTATTTGAAAAAAGGGTATACGCTTTATGAATGTAAGATATGCGGCGCAACCTATAAGGATAATTATGTCGCCAAGAAAAAACTGACCCAGGGATATATTTCTTCTTACTCATATGCAAAGGGTAAGACCATACATTTGCGCTGGAGCACGGTAGGCGACGCTTCCGGATATCAGATCCGGTGGTCCCGCAAGAAATCCATGAAGTCGGGCGTAAAAACCAAAAAGATAAAAGTACAGAGCAAATCAGAATGCTCTATTACAAAGCTGGCAAAGAAGAAAAATTATTATGTACAGCTGCGTCCCTATAAAAATATTGAGGGAAAAGTTGTTTATGGAGATTGGTCCGCAAAAGCTCA
>CANPZR010000340.1 GCA_947589175.1 uncultured Lachnospiraceae bacterium
TCTTCTACTGTGTTGATACCGGCTCTTTTCAGGCAGTTATAGGAACGAACAGACAACTCCAGCTCATCGATATTCATGTCCATAACCTTCTGAGACTCATCTTCTTCCTTCTCTACAATGACCTCGGCCATTCTGGCTTTTTCCGAGAGGTCAATAAAGGAATTGAGATGCTCGCTGAGTACCTTTGCCGCAAGGCTTACCGCCTCATCGGGCTCCAGCGTCCCATTGGTATACACGTCCAGGGTCAGCTTGTCAAAGTCTGTGATCTGTCCCACACGGGTATTTTCAACTTTAATGTTGACCCGCTCAATGGGTGTGTAGATCGAATCAATGGGAATCACATCGATTGCCATGTCATCTGTCTTATTTTTGTCTGAGCTGACATACCCGCGGCCATTTGTAACAGTCATCTCAATGTAGAGCTTGCTGTCAGATCCGCCGCTCAAAGTGGCGATGATCTGGTCGGAATTGATAATCTCAATATCCGCGTCGCATTTGATGTCAGCAGCCGTCACAACACCTTCACCATGTGCGTCAATATACATCATCTTAGGAGTGGTCATGTCCTCGCTGTTATTTTTGATCGCGAGATTTTTAATGTTCATGACAATTTCTGTCACATCTTCCTTCACTCCCGGAATTGAACTGAACTCGTGTACTACGCCGTCAATCTTGATCTGGCTCACGGCTGTGCCAGGCAAGGATGAAAGCATGATCCTTCTCAACGAATTACCCAAAGTAGTACCGTATCCTCTTTCCAGTGGTTCTACTACAAAACGTCCATATTTCTTATCTTCCGAGATTTCGGCGATATCAATTCTAGGTTTCTCAAAATCAAACACTACTGGACCCTCCTTTTGGGTTTACTTAATTACTTAGAGTACAACTCGACAATAAGCACATCGTTTACCGGCACATCGATTTCCGCTCTGTTCGGAATCTCCTTGACCGTGCCGGACAGCGTTTCCTGATTTGCCTCCAGCCATGCCGGAACCAGTCTTGCGCCTGTCACCTCCAGAATATCTTTGTATCTCTGGATTCCCTTATATTTTTCCTTAATCTCAATTACATCTCCGGCCTTTACCTCATAAGACGGGATGTTTACGCATTTGCCGTTTACCAGTACGTGCTTGTGATCTACGATCTGTCTTGCCTCTTTTCTCGTTCTCGCAAAGCCCAGACGGAACAGTATATTGTCCAGTCTCAGTTCCAGCAGAATCATCAGATTGTCGCCGGTCGTACCATATTTTAATTTTTTAGCCTTTGCAAAATAATTGCGGAAGGGCTTCTCAAGGACTCCGTAAATGAATTTTGCTTTCTGCTTCTCTCTCAGCTGACTGCCATATTCACTCAGCTTCTTGCCACTTCTGGCATTTCTCTTAGACTTCTTATCAATCCCCAGATAAACAGGATCCAGATCCAGAGCTCTACATCTTTTTAAGACAGGCGTTCTATCTACAGCCATTTTATTTTCCTCCTATAATAATATCAAACTCTTCTACGTTTCGGCGGACGGCATCCGTTGTGCGGAACCGGTGTGACGTCCTGGATGCTGACAACTTCAATGCCGCATGCCTGTATGGCGCGGATTGCGGCCTCACGGCCGGAGCCAGGTCCCTTTACCATTACTTCAACTGATTTCAGGCCATGGGGAAGCGCTGCCTTGGCAGCTGTCTCAGCTGCTACCTGAGCCGCATACGGGGTAGACTTCTTGGATCCGCGGAAACCAAGTCCGCCTGCACTTGCCCAGGAAATTGCATTTCCTTCCAGATCGGTCAATGTTACGATTGTATTATTGAAAGATGCGTGAATATGTGCCTGTCCACGGTCAACATTCTTTCTGACACGCTTTTTTGCCGCTTTTTTTGCAACTTGTTTAGCCACTTGTCTTACCTCCTATATTATTTCTTCTTGTTTGCTACAGTACGCTTAGGACCTTTTCTTGTCCTGGCGTTGGTCTTTGTTTTCTGACCACGAACCGGAAGTCCCTTTCTGTGACGGATTCCTCTGTAGCATCCGATTTCCTGCAGCCTCTTGATGTTCAGAGCTACCTCTCTGCGGAGATCGCCCTCGACCACCTGCGTGCGGTCAATGACATCACGAATCTTGGAAACATCCTCATCCGTCAGATCCTTGCAGCGGATATCCGGATCGACATTGGCCTCAGCCAAGATCCTTCTTGAGCTGGCAACGCCGATGCCGTAAATATAGGTAAGACCTATTTCAACACGTTTTTCTCTTGGTAAATCAACACCGCTTATACGAGCCATGTGCGTTTTACACCTCCATTAAAAATATTAGTAATAAGTTTTTTTGCGAAGAACAGCTTTGCTGTTCTTCAGATGTGTTCCGTCAGGAACACATTGCAGCCGCTTTAAATCACAACAACACCACGAACCAAGAACCGGGGCTCTCTTATATATAGTAGAAAGTCCTCCGGAGAAATCCATGCTGCTCACCGTTGCGATATCACAGCACCTATGTCCCGCAACCCACAGGACGAACAACGGTCGATGCTGTAACACAGAAAGCAAGAACTCAATTTATAAACACGAAAACAACCTGAAAAATGCCTTTCAGGTCTTCGATTCATTCATTAGCCCTGTCTTTGCTTGTGTTTCGGGTTTTCACAGATAATCCTGATCCGACCTTTTCTTTTAATGACTTTGCATTTTTCGCAAATCGGTTTTACTGATGATCTAACCTTCACAGTAATACCCTCCTTTCAAAAAAGTCCGCTTAAAAGTATAACATAACACATCCATTATTGCAAGCATTTTATTTGTCTCTC
>CANPZR010000341.1 GCA_947589175.1 uncultured Lachnospiraceae bacterium
TTCTTCAGCATCTCCAGAAGAAGCGGAGAGTCCTCGGCCAGAAGAATCGTGTAATCGTTGCGGGCGCGCTCTCCCATGTTCTCGATCTCGGACAGCTTCAGACCCGTCTCCGGGTTGATCTCCGTCACAATCTTCTCGAAGTCCAGCACAATAATAATCTTGCCGTCAATCTTTGTGATACCGGTGGCAATGCCCTTTCCGTTACGGCTGATCGTCGAATCCGGTTTCGCGATGTCCTCCCAGGAAACGCGGTGAATTCCCAGAACCTCCTGCACATGGAACGCCGTCTGCAGCTTATTAAAATTCGTGATGATGTACATATCGTGAGAACGATCGTCCCTCATTGGAATCCCCAGCGCTTTCGCCAGGTCGATTACCGTGATGATGCTCTCCCTCGGCATGAATATACCCTCAATATACTCATGGGCATTGGGTACGAGAGTCGGCTCCACATAAGGGCAAAGCTCGCTGATCTTCGCCACGTTGATCCCGTAGTGCTGGTTCCCCACTACAAACTCCAGCAGCTCCAGTTCGTTGGTTCCGCTCTCTAATAAGATACCTGTTTCTTCTGCCATGATAAATTCCTCCTCCTGAATTGTTATTTCAATTTTACAATGGCTGTTTTCCCGCCATCCTGTATTCTAAGTGTAATATCCGACGCGGACCGTCTCGCCTTCGCCAGGCGGTAGATCAGCACCGCATCCTCATTCTTCCCGGCCGGTATCGTCGTACTCAGATGATTCAGCCCCATGTTGTCCAGAATGACAAACTGCGGCTGATACTCGCTCCCATCCGCGGTAAGTCCGTACGATATCTGTCTCTTCGCGAGATTCACCTTCTTCTTCCTGCCGGATATATTGCGGACGTCAAAATGAACCACCAAGAGAACCTGCCCCTTTTCCGCCTGAATCGTGCTGCCGTACTGTTTCCGAAACTCATAGGAGTCATAGGAAAAATCCAGTCCCTTCACGTGATACAGCTTATTGAGCGAAACGGTGGACTCCGGCGTCTCTCCCGAAGCTTCGCCCCCGCTGCCCGAGCTGTCTGAATCCGATGGAGAATCCGAACCAGACGAGGCGTCCGATGATGAGGAGCCGCCGGATCCTCCCGATTCCGTCTTTGCGGGCGGCGCGGTCGCTGCGGCGTCCGCCGTCGGAGAGGTCTTTGTCTCCTCCTGTGTCTCCGTAATCAGCCTGCGGTCGTACTGGTCGGAATACTGCAAAAGCACCCCCGCGGCGTACTCCGCGATCATATCCTCATTCTCTTCCGACAGATCCTTCACGCCCATACACCCGCTGAGGACAGCCGCTGAAGCCAGCAGCAGAACTGCCGCATATATTCGATTGCGTCTCAATTCTCCCCCTCCTTCTTTTATCCCTTCGCAAATATAGAACTATTATAACACATATTTTCCCATACATCAATCAGCACTTTTCTATATACCCACACTTTTTCTATCTAATTCGAACCAGAACTCCACTCCGTTGTCATAATTTTTGACTCCGTAGCGCTGATTATGGGCCTCCATGATCGCCTTTACAATTGAAAGGCCGATTCCGTTGCCCCCGTACTCCCTGGTTCTCGCCTTGTCTACTTTATAAAATTTAATCCAGATTTTATCAATTTCCTCCTGGGGAATGGGATCTCCCGTGTTGAAAACGCTGGTCCGCACCACGTCCCCCTCTTTTTCCATCTTGATCTCTATCTTATTTTCATATTTGACATGGTTCAGCGCGTTGCTGACGTAGTTGGTCACGACCTCCTCGATCATGTACTCGTCCGCCCAGACCATGACCGGCTCCTCGCTCTTGTGGTAGGACAGGGTCACGTTCTTCTGCCGGAACAGAATCTCCGCGGCGCCAAGCACCGAATCCAGAACCGATCCCAGGTCAAAATGCTCCATATGAATCTGCTCGCTGCCAAACTCCAGCTGGTTCAGCGTCAGCAGACGCTTGACCATCTTGTTCATCCGATCCGCCTCGTCCACGATCACCTCGCAGTAGAACGCCCGGCTCTCCGGATCGTCGCTGACATTTTCCTGGAGTCCCTCGGCGTATCCCTGAATCAGCGCGATAGGAGTCTTCAGCTCGTGGGATACATTGGAAATAAATTCCTTGCGCATCTCCTCCTGCTTTTCCCGGCGCTCCAGATCGCGCCTCAGCTCGTTATTGGCGGTCTTTAGCTCCGATATGGTCTCCTCCAGCTTATCCGCCAGCGCGTTCATGCTGCCGCCCAGCACCCCGATCTCGTCCGCCCTATTTTCCTCGTAGCGGAAAGAAAAATTCAATTTCTGCATGTCCTCCGCGTGTCTGGCCAGCTGCAGGATCGGCTTTGTGTACTGATTGCTGACAAACAGCATCATGAAAATGCCCACGATGAGCACCACGCCCCCCACATAGGCCATGAACTGGTTGGAGATGCGGATGCTCTCCTGGATTCCCTGGTAATTGGTCCGCAGGTACACCCAGCAGTCCCCGCTCATCCGCCCGGTCAGCTCCAGATAGTTGGAGCCCACCCGTGAGTCGTAGACCTTATACACCTCAAAGTTGTCCGAAGAACTGAGAATTTCACAGTTCTCATCCAATGGCTGTCCAAAATACTTCGCCCGCACATATTTCCCCAGCTGGTCCTTCGTCACATCCCGGAGACGGTCGGAACCGGCCGGATACATGTAGTTGATGGTGGCGATTTCCCCGGAGCCGGAATAGGCCTCGATCTGCATCACATAAATGCTGATATTGGAGTTGCCCCCCAGCGTGTCCAGCTTGTCGTATATATTATT
>CANPZR010000342.1 GCA_947589175.1 uncultured Lachnospiraceae bacterium
GTCACCACGGCGAACATCCTCACAAGGCTCCTGCGCCTGTCGCAGATCACGGGCGGTCACCTTACCGATGACGATGGTGTGGTCAATACCGTGAGCCGCGCTAAGCTGGACGCTCTTTCCGACATTATTGATTCCGCTATGGCCGAGGATAAGAAACTCGTCATCATGGCTCGTTTCGTGCCGGAGCTGGACGATATCCAGGAGCTTCTTGAAAAGAAAAAGATTGGCTACGCCGTTGTGCGCGGCGGGGTGAAAGACCGCGACAACGAAATTCATCGCTTCCAGTATGACGATAGGTGTCGCGTGTTCGTGGGGCAGATTGCGGCGGCGGGTCTGGGTATCACGCTCACGGCTGCAAGCACGATGGTCTTTTATTCCCTTGATTACAGTATGAGCAATTTCGAGCAGGCGAAGGCGCGCATCCACAGGGCGGGTCAGAAAGAAAACTGCCATTACATCTATCTCGTGTGCCGGGGTACGGTTGACCGTAAGGTCTTATATGCTCTCCGTCAGAAGCTGAACCTCGCAAAAATGCTCGTGGACGATTACCGCAAGGGCAGGAATCCCTTTAAGAACTGACCTTTCACGGAGGGGGGTTGAATTCTTCGGTAGTAAGTGAAAGGAGGTAGTCACCGATGGAGAACACACAAATCTTTGAAATGGCTGACAGGCTCAAGACTCTGCAGGAACAGAAGAAAGACCTCGAAGCGCAGACCAAGGCTCTGGGTGCGGAGATCGCCGAATTGGACGAGCAACTCTCCGATGCCATGACAGAAGCCGAACTTGACCGCTTCTCCCGTAACGGTAGCACGTTCTACTTAAAGAGCAGGCTGTTCGCGTCCCCGGCATCCGGTCGCAAGGACGAGATGATGCAGGCTCTGAAGGACAACGGATACGGCAGCCTGGTCGTGGAGACGGTCAACGCAAACACACTCGCATCCTTCATCAAGGAGCAGCGGGAAGCCACGGGCGAGGACGTCCCGGCATGGCTCGGCGATACCGTCAGCACTTACGAAAAAGTGTCGGTCGGAATCCGCAAGTCGTAGGAACACCGATTCACTGCACCAACGCAAAAACTACAACTTATTTCATTTCATTAGGAGGACATGGATCATGTCAGATAAGAAGAACACTGAAATCGCAGTGAACGAGGGTTTCGCTGCACTTGTGAACAGAGATGTACTGAACGAGGCGATGGCGGACGATTGCCAGGGGCTTGAGTTTTCCTTTGACGGCGTGACGGGCATCGGGAATCCCGGTGGGAACTGCCAAAACTGCCCGTATAACAAGTTCGGCAGCGGCGAGGGACAGAGCAAGCTGTGCAAAAACAAGCGTATGCTCTATATGCTGCGAGAAGGAGAACTGTTCCCCATCTGTAGATTCGCAAAAAAAGTTCTCCCGAAATTAAAAAACAACTTCCCTTGGCCTACACCAACAGATGCGCAGAAAAGAAAGATCGAGCGGACCGCACAAGCCATTTTGGATGCCCGCGCCCTCTATCCGGACAGCAGCCTCGCTGACCTCTATGACGAGGTTGCCATGCCGCCAGAACTGCGGAAGGCCCATCAGGACAACGACCGGGCCGTCATGCAGGCATATGGGTTCTCTGTCAAGGAGATGACTGAGAGTAAGTGTGTGGCAGAGTTGATGAAAATGTACAAAGAGCTGACAGAAAAGAATAATGACAAACTCGTGCTGGACAAAATTTGACATTGTGGGGCGGCGCTTGGCCGCCCCTTTGGTTTTGCGTGAGACTGAATTATTCAGATTTTGTGTCCGGTTCCGGCTTGTAAATTTCTTCGCCCGTTTCGATGTAGAGGATAAAATCATTGATTTTTTTCTCGCTCCATCCGGCTGCCCGCAAGCCCAAAACCAATCTTGCGTTTTCTTGCATGTTCATTTCTTCCATGTTTCTTCTTTCTCCCTATTGGAATATTATCCGTTTCTCTAAACTTTTATAATATTATAATCTATTTTCAAAATATTCACAAGAGGAATCGAGGAAATGGCAGAAATTTAACATCTGTCTGTTAATCGAAGGGAGAATGTGATATAATTTGATTTTGAGTTTCCCCATTTTTTATCATTAATCATCCAAAAGCTCCTATTTCAAAGTATTCCGCTAACGTCATCTGTTGTGATTGTTCTTTTTTCAAAAGAAAGCAGCTTATGCCCGAGCGCGTTCCCGCCAGAACATTCCTTTAATTCCAGCATGAAAATAGTATCTTCTTTTTCTGCACTGATAACAGCAATATAGCCTGCCGCCAGCGTTGCTAACAGATTCATGTTTCTGATGGACTGCAGTGACATGACCCTTAAATCCTCCAGTTCAAACTGCTGTTTTTTAAATTTAAAATATTCCTCTATGCGCCACCGCGTCAGATATCCCTTTGTTACAATCATACAAAGTTTTTTCTTCTCCGTTATCTTTAAGTTCGTTAATAATAGCATTGGCTCTTTCCCAAATCCATATATCACGACCAGAACCAGCTCCTTGTCTGGAAATTCACATAATTGTACAGGAATGTAGCTGATCCCGCACTCGGTTTTCTTTTTGCGTTTATCCATGAAGTCCAGCCGGTAACTCCCTTTGTAAAGGCCTGCAACGTCCATTATGTTCTGCGTTTTATTCCTGTAAATTACATTCCGGTTCTTTTTCGCGCGGATCACAAATTTTTCGTCATTTTTTAAAAAATACCTGTAGTACTCATTTGCGTCAAAGCCCCTGTCCAGCGTGCGTATGCAGTTTTTTCCGAAATGGGCAGA
>CANPZR010000343.1 GCA_947589175.1 uncultured Lachnospiraceae bacterium
TATCTCACGCCGGTCATTATGGTGTCGGCCAAGAAAGAGGATATTGACAAGATTCACGGCCTCGGCCTGGGAGCGGACGATTATATGACGAAGCCGTTCAGCCCCAGCGAGCTGGTGGCGCGCGTGAAGGCGCATCTCAACCGCTACGAGGCGCTGACGGATCAGTCTATGGCGAAGGGCGAGACCAATGAGGTGATTATCACCGGCGACTTAAAGATTGACAAGACGGCAAGAAGGGTGTTTGTGCGGGGCGAGGAAAAGACCTTTACGACCAAGGAGTTCGACCTGCTGTTCTTCCTGGCGCAGAATCCCAATCATGTGTATCCGAAGGAGGAGCTGTTCCAGAAGATCTGGGGTTCCATATCGGTGGGAGATATTGCCACGGTGACGGTGCACATCAAGAAGATTCGCGAGAAGATCGAGCTGGATACGTCCAATCCGGAGTACATTGAGACGATCTGGGGCGTGGGTTACCGGTTCAAGGCGTAGTATATTTTTTGAAAAACAGAACATATTAAGATAGCGGTCTGCGGATGCGGCCGCTATTATTTATGTACGAAAAAGTTCGCCTTGCGCGGAGCAAGACCGCTATGCGGCCATTTCGAGGGTCGCTATGTGGCCCTTATATCTGCGCAGACATAGAAGGGAAAATGGGGGCCGCATGAAATAGCCATGAGCAGGAGGGGATACCGGATGAAGGCGAGGCACTGGGTTCTGATTATTACCGTATTAGTATTGTTTTTGACATTCCGCTTCTTGCTGCCTCTGGTACTGCCCTTTGTGCTGGCTTATTTTTTTGCTAAAATCGTGTCGCCGGTCGTCCGTTTTTTTACGGAGAAGCTGAACTGGAATAAAAAAGTCAGTGTCGTTGTGGTTGTTGTTTTGACGGTGTTTGCGCTGGTGGGGTTTGTGGGATATACGGGGAGCATTTTGATCCGGCAACTCATTTCCCTGCTCCAGCGGACGCCGGTCTACTGCCAGATGCTCGGCGATGTGACGGAGCAGATCTGCTGCCGGTGCGACAGTATGCTGGATCTGAGCCAGGGAACCAGCTATGGTTACGTTCAGGTCCAGACGGAGAGTCTGTACAGAAAAATCAGTACGAAAATGGTGCCGGGAATTTCACGGTGCGCGCTGGGAGTGTTCCGCTGGGCCGGTGGTGCGGCGGCGGGACTGTTTATATTTTTCTTATCAACATTATTGATTCTGCTGGATGAGAATTTTCCGGGATTCCACGGGAAGTTGCGCCCTCTGGCGGTCAAATTGAGGGCGGCGGGTTTTGCCTATATCAAGGCGCAGGCGCTGATTCTCTTTCTCGTCGCCGCGATTATGTGCGGAGGACTGCTGCTCATCGGAAATGATTATGCCGTGTTGTTCGGCGTGGGAATTGCGGCGTTAGACGCTTTTCCGCTCGTGGGGAGCGGCGTGATTCTGGTGCCCTGGGGGCTGATTCGGATTCTGGGGGGCGATTATTTGGGGGCCGCCGTCCTGTTTACGATGTTTGTGGCGGCTACATTTTTGCGGGAAATTCTGGAGCCCCGGCTGTTCGGAAAAGAAATCGGCATGAAGCCGCTGTTTGTGCTGATTTCTGTCTATGCCGGGGTGAAACTGTTCGGCGTGGGCGGAATCCTTCTGGGGCCGGTGGCGCTGACGATTCTAAAGGTGGTGGATGATGCCTGTCGGGAAATCGAGGCGTGACGGACGATATTGCCGGCTTAGCGGATTATGCCGGGAAATCGGGGCGTGATGTGATGGGCGCTATTTGCCAATCCAGCGGCTCATGCCGGAGCCGTGGTTACCGAAGGGGCGCCTGTGAAAGCCCAGTTTTTCGTAAAAAGGCTCCTTGTTCATGGCGGACATGAGGTTCACCATGATGGTCTCGCCCTCGGATACCTGATCCTCTAACCACGCTAATACCTGCTCGATAATCCGCCTGCCGAGCCCCTTGGACTGGTGGTCCGGGCGCACGATGACGTCGCAGACAAAATACACATACCCGCCGTCGCCGACGACGCGCGCCATGCCGACGGGCCTCCCGTCCTCCACCGCGATCAGGGTGTAGAGGGAGTTGCGCAGGGCCGTGCGCGCCCGGTCGGGCTGGATGGTGATAAAATCCACGCTGGCGCGCAGGTCGTTATAATCTTCGATTGTTATTTCATGAGTAAAGGTTATGTTCTCGTTCATCGTGGTCATCCCTTGCGCTGCCGCGGGGCAGCAGATTTTGCTCTATACAACTCTATACAAACTGATTTGTAATTTCGTCATACTGATAGTCGATCTCAGAGAGAGTCTGGCGCAGATCGGTCTCGCTGACGTCGTGCGTCGCGCAGAACTCCTCCAGCGTGGCGTAGTGGTCGCGCAGCTTCGTGTTTACATAACTGAGTAGGATTACGGGATCCTGCGGTATGTCCAAAAAAAAGCACCTCCTAGTGTTAAGCTGTTAAAGGCCAAATGTGTTGCCTTTGCTATCTCCATATCAATAAATTACTTATATTGTACATAGAAAGCGGTTTTTTTGTCAACCCTATAAGTAAAAATGGGAGGCGCGTATGGCGGAACAATCAGAGTTTTCGAGAGATTTTGAAAAAAATAAAAAATGGGTCGACGAGCTTTTGCAGGTGGACAAGAGCTTTGACCTTCTGTATCGGGTGGTGACGATTGGTGGCAAAAAGGCTTGTTTTTACTTTATTGATGGTTTCTGCAAAGATGAAGTTATGGAGAAGGTATTAGAGTTTCTCTATAAAATAGAACCGGCGGA
>CANPZR010000344.1 GCA_947589175.1 uncultured Lachnospiraceae bacterium
GTCACGCCCAGCTCGTTCATCCGCTCGCGCAGTTCCGCCACAAAAGCGGTAAAGAGATCCCGGTCCTCGGCGAAAATATACTCAAAATCCACGTCAATGCCGTCGTATCCCTTTTTCTCCGTCAGGGCCGCCAGCTGGTCGATGAGATTTTTTCGGGAGTCCTCGGACGTCACGATGGCGTGGATCAGATGGTTATTAAATTTTCCGTCCTCGCCAAAGGGCGTGAGGACGGCTACCGTCGTGACGCCGTACAGGGCGGCTTCCGTTAGCATCCAGTCCTCGGAGACCTGCGGGGCGATCAGACGGCCCTCGGTGGTAAATCCATAGGAAAAGACAAAGAGCCTGGTCAGGTAGGGGAGTGTCTGCCTCAGCACCCACGGACTGATGAAGGGGTAGGCGTATCCGCTGGACGTCACGACGCGTCGGTTTTCCTGATCTGGCTCGCCGGGAATCAGAATCGCCTGTCCCACGGCCAGCTGGTACGGATAGGGAATCTGGTTGGCGTAGGATATTTCCGACGCGCTGGTTCCGTATAGTCCGGCAATCCGGTCTATGGTATCTCCTGGCTGCACAATATAAATCCGCATGGTTTATCCTCGCTTGGCTGTTCAGTTCATACTATGCAAAACAAAAAGGACGGTTCTCATTCTGTTCCGGGATATTTTTCAAAAAAATTATCTGCCTACAGAATAGGCAGATAATCTAAGTCCTCCGGAGGAGGAAGAAGGATCTTATTTTTCCCCATTCCTGAACTGTATGGGGGTCATCTCATACAATTTCCGGAAGGTTCTGGTAAAATGCTCAACGCTGGGATATCCCACCATGAGAGCTATATTTTCTACGGTCATATTGCCGTTTTTCAACAGCGTCTTTGCCTTTTTCATCCGAATCCGTGTCAGCTGTTCGACAAAGGTCTTGCCGGATTTGTCGTGGATGTACTTGCTGATGTAGGGCTCGGACAGATGGAACTGGGCGGCCATGTCCTCCAGCGTGACGGTCTGGTAGTTGGCGTGCATGTAGTTCATCATCTCGACCAGGCGGTCGTCCTGGCAGGACTCGTTGGTGGCGATGTCCGGCAGCTTGTTGACGCTGACGCAGAGCGCGTGGATGGAGGCGGTGATGATGTCCTCGTGGATGCCGACGCCCCAGTACACATTTCCGTTGCAGGTGATGCTCACATAGGCGATGGCCTTGGAGGAGGATCCCTGAGTCAGCGCGTGCTCCTCATAGGTCGAGAGCTGGTAGCTGATGTCGAAAAATTGCTTGATCGTGTTGCTCACAGCGTCCAGCCGCCCGTTTCCGTTGGCGTCCACAATGGTCTTTTTGTCCCCGCACTGAATCGTGGTCTCCGCCATGATGCCGTCCACCTGCTTGAAGTGGCACTCCGTAATCTGGAAATAGGGCATCGGGGAGATGTAATTTTCCTCGAAAATGTCATACACCCACTGCGGCGACAGCTCCTTGTGCTCCTCGTCGGAGACGTGCTTCATCGTGTAGCCGACTTCCTCCCTCATGGCGTCCGGGAGGGAAATGCCAAAATTCTGTTTCAGTATATAGTTGACGCCGCCCTTGCCGGACTGGCTGTTGATGCGGATGACGTCGGAATCGTAGGTGCGGCCCACGTCCTTGGGATCCACCGGCAGATAGGGAACGCTCCATGTCTTCAGGTGACGGTCCTCACGCCACTGCATTCCCTTGGCGATGGCGTCCTGATGGGAGCCGGAAAATGCCGTGAACACCAGATCGCCGGCATAGGGCTGTCTCGGATCCACATGCATCCGGGTATATGTCTCGTATTTCTGGCGAATTTCCGGCATATTGGAAAAATCCAGTCCCGGATCTACGCCGTGGGAGAACATATTCATCGCCAATGTCACAATGTCCACATTTCCGGTGCGCTCGCCGTTGCCGAACAGGGTTCCCTCGATGCGCTGCGCCCCCGCTAAAATCCCCAGTTCCGCGTCGCTCACGCCGCTGCCCCGGTCATTGTGGGGGTGCAGGCAGAGAATAACGGCGTCGCGGTATTTCAGGTGCTTGTGGATGTACTCGACCTGAGTGGCGAATACATGCGGCATGGCGTTCTCCACGGTGGTGGGAATGTTGATAATCGCCTTTTTCTCCGGCGTCGGCTTCCATATATCCAGGACGGCGTTGCAGACGTCCACGGCGTAGTCCACCTCTGTTCCCGGAAAGCTCTCCGGGCTGTACTGGAAGGAGAAATTGCCGTCCGTCTCATCGGCCAGCTCCTTTAACAGCTTCGCTCCGTCGATGGCAATCTGCTTGACTTCCTCTTTGTCTTTCTGGAAAACCTGCTCCCTCTGTGCCACGGAGGTGGAGTTGTACAGATGCACGACCGCGTGGGGCGCCCCCTTGACGGCCTCAAATGTCTTTTTTATAATATGTTCTCTCGCCTGGGTGAGCACCTGCACGGTCACGTCCTGGGGAATCATGTTCCTCTCAATCAGCGTGCGCATAAACTCATATTCCGTCTCCGACGCGGCGGGGAATCCCACCTCGATTTCCTTAAAGCCGATATCGACTAACAGCTGGAAAAACTGCAGCTTTTCATCTAAGCTCATCGGCTCGATGAGGGCCTGGTTGCCGTCTCTTAAATCCACGGAGCACCAGATCGGCGGCTCCGTGATGGAATCCTTTTTCACCCAGTCGTAGGTACATTCAGGAGGCATAAAATATGCCTTTTTGTATTTGTCAAAATTTTTCATGCTGCGTCCTCCTCGTAA
>CANPZR010000345.1 GCA_947589175.1 uncultured Lachnospiraceae bacterium
TTCAGATAGTCGTCTATTATTGTGACATCGGACCACAGCTTATTCGCTACTTCTTTCACCTCTGCCAGATCCATGCCGTCTGCCGTCACCATGTTCTTCATCCTACTGTTGATTCTATACCTCTTATTCACAAAATCCAGCAACGGAAACCATAGTTTACAATACAGTTGTCCATCTTCCTGTGATAAAGTCATCGGTTAATCCTCCTCCGTTCTTTCATTTCGTCATCACAAATCGCGATCCACAACATATTTGCACTCTTTCCCGTCCTGTTTACTATATCGGTTAATCCGTGAAATATGTTAACGCCAATCGCATGAATGGATAGAAAATGCGCGCCTCTCACGTCCTACGGCCTCGCCATCATGCCGCTAAAATAATAGCCGGCCCCTCTTGCCGCCCAAAGAGCATCTAAGAATGGTTTGTTATTGTAAAAGCCCCAGCACTGGTAGCCGACAAACATTTCCACATGATAAATCCCCTTATAGCGGCCGTTGTCCTGGCCGCCTTCAAAAAACAGATCGCCCGGGCGCAATTTCATCTTCTCCAGATTGGATGTATTCAAGCCGCCCGGAATCCTCTTTTTCTTTCCAAAACACCACTTTGCGATATTGGCGGCGACGGGCGCGTAATTTTTGTCGCCAAAATATTTCCCCGCCTTTTTATAGGACCGCCAGACTAAGGAGCTGCAGTCGTAATAGCCCTTTTCCATTCTACGCTCCTGGCTGTAAGTTCCCTTCGCTATTTTTTTCGCCTCATGAATCACCTTTTTCATTACCGGCGTCACCACGGATACGGCGCATCCGACGCGCTCCCCATCAATCGTCGCGTAAATTACAGTGTTTCCGGTCTTTTTCGCCTTTACAACGCCCTTGGAGGACACGCTTGCCACCTTTTTTCTGGTGGAGCCCCACTTTATTTTTCCGGAATATCCCTTCACCTTCAGGGTAATTTTCTTTTTGGGCGTCAGGATGGCGGACATTTTCCCCATCTTTACCTGTGTAATTTTCAAATTCAACTGAAATACCTTTTTATTGATGGTAAATGTAAGCACTGTACTTCCGAGCGAATTTGCATTTATTTCAATGCTTTTTGTATCTGCATCGAACTCGCAGGATATGCTCATCTTGTCATTGGATGAAGCATAATTAAAGGTATAATATTCCATTTCAGGCGCGTTCTTGAGCGAGACCGAAAAACTATAGCTCTTTTCAGCCCAGCTAAGATCGCAAATATATTTCTTAACAGAATTTTTCTCCAAGCTGGCGGAGGCGAGGTCCGCGCACACATAAAAATCATAAGAGGAATCAAAGGCAAGCTCGTCGTCCGCTGTATAACCATGCACCGTCACCTCCGCATGACCGCTGCCGACTACCCGATAATTTCCCTGTTCGTCTACCTCAACGACGCCTTCATTGTCGGAGCTATACTCCACCCTCACCAGCTCCTCGCCCCAGGCATCATCATAATCAATTTCAAAATGACCTGTGTCGCCTATATAATAATAGTTTGCCTCGTCCTCATCATAATCATCGTCCCAATCATCCCAATTATCCCAATCATTGTAATCGTCATAATCATTGGGCAAAACAATGGTTTTTTCTTCCGCCGACATCTTCTTTGCTCCTGAAAAATTGAGGATAAGGGCAGACGCAAAAAGGGCTGCCAATAACATGAAAATTCTGCGCTTCATTTGTTCTTCTCCTTTTTCTACTATTTGTTTGCAACTGCTTTTCCATACAGCTCGGACGCACCGCTATTTTCACTAAATATTATCTTACTATATCCAGGAATAATTGACAAGTTCAAAAACAATTTCACACCCAAAAAGCGCCCTTTCACACCATATCCTATCGTCTGAAAAGCTTTTTTACGATATAATAAAAGAAGGGCCGTCCTATGGGGCGGACCAAGGCCGGAAGAAATCATGAAGGATGTGAACCTATGGAAAATTATATAGATGGAACAACGACCGTCCGCGTGGCAATCTGTGACGACGAATCCGCCGGTCGGGATATGCTGGCGGAAAAAGTGCAAAAAATGCTTCCTCTCGCCGCGACGGAGCTGTACGCTTCCGGCAGGGAACTGTTGGAGAGCGGCACGCAGGCGGATATTTTATTTTTGGATATACAAATGCCGGAAATGGACGGGATGGAGACGGCAAAACTTTTCCGCGAACAAAAAAAGGAGACGCTTATTATTTTTGTCACGGCGGCGCCGGAATATGTTTTTCAGGCGTTTGATGTGGACGCGTTCCACTATCTGGTCAAGCCCCTGTCAGATGAAAAATTTGAGAAGGTGCTGAAAAAAGCGGTACAGGAAATCCTGCTCAAAAGGGCGGGGCACAGGGAAGTCGATGAAGAATATATTATGATCCAGGCGGGCGGCGTACACACGAAAATACTTTTGAAGGACATTATTTACGCGGAGGTATTTAACCGCAAGGTCATTATCCACACGACCGGCGGCGCAACGGAATATTACGGAAAGCTGTCTGATCTGGAGAAAAAGACAGGAGCGGATTTTTTCAGGCCGCACCGCTCCTATCTGATTCATTTTAAATATGTCAAAAAATATGATGCCGCGTCGATTGACATGGGCTGCGGGACCGTGCTGATCGCAAAGCAGAATTATCCCGAATTTGTCAGGCAATATCTGAAATATAACCAGAGAAAGGGCAGGGAACTCCAGTTGGGGAGATGAGGCTTT
>CANPZR010000346.1 GCA_947589175.1 uncultured Lachnospiraceae bacterium
GCGTCAATCGCCACGACCACGCACTGGGAACCGAACTTGTCCGCCGCCTCCGAGACCAGAGACGGATTCAAAATCGCGGCGGAGTTTACCGCCACCTTGTCGGCGCCCTCCCGCAGAATCATGCGGAAATCGTCGATGGTACGGATGCCGCCGCCCACCGTGAACGGAATAAAGACCGTCTCCGCCACCTTCCGAACCATATTCGCCTTGATTTCTCTGGCGTCGCTGGAAGCCGTGATATCCAGAAATACTAACTCGTCCGCTCCCGCCTGGCCGTAGGCCGCCCCCACGGAAACAGGATCGCCCGCATCCACCAGATTGACAAAGTTCACTCCCTTGACGACCCGGCCCTTGTTGACATCCAGACAGGGAATAATTCTCTTGGTAAACATATCCGATCTCCCCTTCTCAAATTTCGCAAAAATTCTTCAATATCCGGAGTCCCACATCGCCGCTCTTTTCCGGGTGGAACTGGGTGGCGAAAATATTTTCATGCTCCGCCGCCGCGTGCACCTTCACGATGTAGTCCGTGGTGGCCGCCACATCCTCCGGCCGCCCGGCCCTTAAATAGTAAGAGTGCACAAAATATACATAGGACTGCTCCGGTATTCCCCGGAGCAGCTTAGATTCTGGATTGATTGTGAGGGAATTCCATCCCATGTGGGGAATCTTATACCCCTCCGTTTCCGGGAACCGGACAATCTCCCCCGGCAAAATTCCCAGTCCGGGGACGTCGTGTTCCGACTCGTCGCTTCTCTCAAAAAATAACTGGAGCCCCAGGCAGATTCCCAGCATGGGCACTCCCTTTCCGGCACGGTCCCGCAGAAGCTCTGTCAGCCCGAAGCGGTTCATCTTGCCCATGGCGTCCTCGAACGCTCCCACGCCGGGAACGATAATCTTGTCCGCCCTCTCGATCTCCGCGGCGTCCCTGGTGACCACCGGTTTCTCGCCTATATACAGTAACGCCTTTTCCACGCTCTTAATGTTGCCGGCGTCATAATCCACAATCGCAATCATGGGAGATTCCTCCTGCCTGGTGTATGTTATTACCGTTCATCTTCCTTCATTCTGGCGTTCCAGTTCTGGATGATTTTCTCCAGCTCCTTCGTGTACTCCTCCTGGGAGTCCAGATCGTTAATGTCCCTGGCCTGCGTCTCGCTGACGCCAAATTCATCGTACAGCGTTCCCGCCAGCTTTCCTTCCAGCTCGTTGTACTGGCTCATGATCTCGTAGTAATCCGCCTTTTCCTTGTTGACGTCATAGCTGCGGATTCCCTTCATCAGCGAATCCAGAGATTCCAGATACATCTGCATATCGTAATAATTCTGATAAGAATCCAGCTGCTTCTGGAGCTGCATGCAGATTCGGATCTTGTCCTCCAATTCCTGAGATTTCTCGGACACATCCACCCCGGAAAGCGCCATATAGGCGTCCTTGTATTTTCTCTCGTCAAAATAGGCGCTGGCATTTTTCACTGAGCGGCTGTAGGAAAACACATTGGTCCCCACAAGGACGCCCACGCAGATCAGACCGAAGAATACCATGACAATAGTGGCTCCTACCGGATTGATCTTTCCCACTACCTCCGTGGCGGCAAGCTCCGCCCTCTGTCTCTTCTTCTCTTCCTTTTCCGCCTTTTTGGCAGCCGCCTTCTCGGCCTTCTCCGCCGCCTTCTGATCCTTCTCGGCCTTGGCAGCCTCCGCCTTTTCCATCTTTTCCGCGGCGGCCTTCTCCTTCATCTCTTTTTTATGAGCGGCCCTTTCCGCAGCGGTAGCCTGCTCCAGCTCGCGCTCCTTCGCTTCCTCCTCCGCTGTCTGCTCGGTAATGATATTGCCGAAGGTGCGCTTCCAGAAGCCGTCCTTGGATTTTTCCTTCTGCGGCTTTTCTTTTTTGGGCTTTTTCCTCGTCTCTACTACCTTTACGGGTTCTTCCTCTTCCGGCGCCTCGCTCCTGACCCCGGTATCGTCCAGAGCCAGCGTAGCGTCCCAATTGTCATCCCAGTTGTCGCCGGTTCCCCCGCCGCCCATTTCCTCATCCTCCGCATCACTGTAATCCACAGCGGAGAGAGCGTCTTTAAAAATATCATCCACGGAGGTATCATCCGCAAAAATGCTTCCCCCGTCATCTTCCTCATCAAAAAGCGACAGTTCCGCCTCGGGCAGCGACTCGATCTTGACCTCTCCGTCCTCGTCTTCCTCGGGCAGCTCGCTCTCATCCTCGCTATCCTCGTCCACATCATAATCCTTGGAAAGCATTGTGAGAAGTTCGTTGATATCCTCGTCCCCGCGGAGAGTCTCTTCTTCCGCCGGAACTGACTCCGGCTCGGGAGCAGGTTCCGGTTCTGGCTCGGGTTCTGGTTCCGGCTCGGGTTCTGGTTCCGGCTCCGGCTCGGGTTCTGGTTCCGGCTCAGGAACTGGTTCCGGCTCGGGAATTGGCTCCGGTTCCTCTATCGCCGCCATCTCATCAAGATCCGCCGGTTCTTTCTCTATAGCCACCGTCGCATCAAGATCTGCTGGGAGGGCTTCGGCAGGCAATGCTTCTGACGAATCCGCCAGTTCCTCCTCCATCATCCCCATGCTGCTCATCAGCTCATCCAGATAGGACTCACCGGAACTCATTTCTTTGCTTTTGCACTCTCCGCACAAATCCTCTCCATCTGGAATTTCTTTTCCGCATTTTCTGCAAATCGTCACTGA
>CANPZR010000347.1 GCA_947589175.1 uncultured Lachnospiraceae bacterium
TCGTCGAGCAGGAGGACATTGGATCCCAGCATCATCATTTTAGACAGCATCACGCGGACCTTCTCGCCTCCGGAGAGAACGTTGACTTTTTTCAAGCCGTCCTCGCCCTTAAAGAGCATCCGTCCCAAAAAGCCCCGGACATAGGTGGCGTCTTTTTCCGGTGAAAAGGGCATCAGCCAGTCCACGATGGTGTCGCTGCTGTCAAAGTACTTGGTGTTGTCCTTGGGAAAATAGGAGTTCGAGGTGGTAATGCCCCACTTGTAATCGCCCTCGTCCGGCTCCATCTCCCCGGATAAAATCTGGAACAGCGTGGTGGCCGCGATGCCGTAGGAGCCCACGAAGGCGATCTTGTCGTCGTGTCCCACGGTAAAGGAGATGTTGTCGAGCACCTTCTCCCCGTCGATGGTCTTGGAGAGGTTCGTGACAGTGAGCACCTCGTTGCCGATCTCCCGGTCCGGCTTGAAATCCACATAGGGATACTTGCGGCTGGAGGGGCGGAGCGTGTCTAACTCGATTTTCTCCAGCGCCCTCTTGCGGGAGGTAGCCTGCTTGGACTTGGAGGCGTTGGCGCTGAAGCGCTGAATGAACTCCTGCAGCTCCTTGATCTTTTCTTCCTTTTTCTTGTTGGCCTCTTTCATCTGCTTGATCATGAGCTGGCTGGACTCATACCAGAAATCGTAGTTTCCGGCGTAAATCTGCATTTTCCCGTAGTCGAGGTCCACCGTGTGGGTGCAGACCTTGTTGAGAAAATAGCGGTCGTGGGAGACAACGATGATCGTGTTCTCAAAATCAATTAAGAAGTCCTCCAGCCAGCGAATGGAATCTAAGTCCAGGTGGTTGGTGGGCTCGTCTAACAGAAGAATGTCCGGGTTGCCAAATAAAGCTCTCGCGAGGAGAACCTTTACCTTGTCCGTGTCCGGCAGCTCCGACATGGTCTTGTAGTGGACGTCGGTCTCAATGCCCAGTCCGTTCAGCAGGGTGGCGGCGTCTACCTCCGCGTCCCAGCCGTTCATCGTGGCAAATTCGGCCTCCAGCTCGCTGGCCTTCATGCCATCCTCCTCGGTGAAGTCCTCCTTGGCGTAGATGGCGTCCTTTTCCTTCATAATGTCATAGAGTCTCTGGTTGCCGGCAATCACCGTGTCCAGCACCACGTCGTTGTCATACTTGAAGTGGTCCTGCTCCAGAATGGACAGGCGCTCCCCCGCTCCCAGTATGATCTCCCCGGTGGTGGGTTCCAGTTCTCCGGATAAAATCTTCAAGAATGTGGACTTTCCGGCTCCGTTTGCGCCGATGATACCGTAGCAGTTGCCCTCGGTAAATTTTATATTGACCTCCTCAAAGAGTGCCTTTTTTCCAAACCTCAAAGAAATGTTGCTTGCTTGAATCATGGTAAAATCCTTTCTGGCTTATTAGTGTGCGGAAATCTGCTCATACTAAATTTGTTTACACTACCGCACTATGTAATATTTTACTAAAAATCTGTGATAATGCAAGAACTTTTCATATTTTTCGTAAATGTGACAGGATTTCTCTAGTGGTTTTACAAATTCTGTGGTAGAATTGCATAGAGAGGAGTTGAAAAAATGGGTATTTTAATAGAAAAAGATAAAGGAATTTTTCATTTGCAGACGAGACGTACCAGCTATATTCTGGCGGTGGCCCAGGGGAAGTACCTGGCCCACGTCTACTGGGGAAAGAGGATCCGGACGCCGGAGATTTCCCGGACGCTGCTGCTGCAGTGGCGATGTTTTGACGTGATGGAGCCGGGCCCGGAGCGATTCTCCCTGGATTTTATATGCCGGGAGTATCCCACGTCGGCCGGGGATTACCGGACACCGGCTCTGGCGGTGGAGTACGGGGACGGCAGCCGGGAGTGTGTATTGGATTACGAGGGATACCGAGTGATTCAGGGGAAGCCGCCCCTGCCGGGGCTTCCGTCGGTCTACGCGGAGAGCGAGGCGGAGGCGGAGACGCTGGAGATCGAGCTTTTTGACCGGCTCAAGGGGCTGTCCGTGACGTTAGTCTACACGGTGTTTGAGGAGTACGACGCGATTACCCGGAGCGTGCGCATTGAAAATAAGGGAACGGATAGAGTCCGCGTAAACCGCGCGGCCAGCCTGTGCGTGGATTTTGAGCACAGCGATTTCGAGCTGCTGACATTGCCGGGAGCGTGGGGCAGAGAGCGGCATATAGAGCGGAGAAGGCTGTCCCACGGCCTTTCCCTCGCGGGCAGCGCGAGGGGGGCCAGCAGCCACCAGATGAATCCTTTCTTAGCCCTTCTGGCGCCGGGGACCGACGAGGCGCGGGGAGACGTCTACGGGGTCAATCTGGTCTACAGCGGCAATTTTACCGGGGGAGCCGAGGTGGATCAGATGCACAAGTGCCGCCTGTTTCTGGGGCTGGGGAATGAGGATTTCTCCTGGCTTTTGGATCCCTCGGAGCGCTTTGTGACGCCGGAGGCCGTGATGGTGTTCTCCGGGGAGGGCCTGGGCGGGATGTCCCGGATCTATCACAGGCTCTATCGGGAGCGGCTGATTCGGGGCGTGTACCGGGACCGGGTGCGTCCGGTGCTTGTGAACAACTGGGAAGCTACTTATTTTGACTTTACGCAGGAGAAAATCGTATCGCTGGCGGAGACGGCGGCGGAGCTCGGCATCG
>CANPZR010000348.1 GCA_947589175.1 uncultured Lachnospiraceae bacterium
CAGATTGGGCAAGCGATATTCTGCATCGCCTATCTGATATTTGACCTGATTGCGACCATTATTTTTTTTGCAAATGCTAAGGAAAATCAAGCGGTTCTGTTATTCAGAATTTTAACATTAGTTCTCGGAGGCGGAGACGCGTTTCACCTTGTTCCGAGAATTATCAAGGCCTTTCGGGGAGACTCGCCGCGAAATGAATGGTGGTCCGGCCTCGGACTTATGATTTCCTCTATCACCATGACGATATTTTATGTGCCGCTGTTCTATGTCTGGAAGGCAATATTCCCGGAGGTTTTTTATCCTGCATGGCTGCTTACGCTGACATGGATCAGCGCGGCAGTTCGGATTGTACTCTGCCTGTTCCCGCAAAATAATTGGTTCCACGCAGAGGGGAACCACCGGTGGAGCATCTATCGAAATCTCCCATTTGCTGTGACCGGGTTGTGCCTGACAATCCTGTTCTTCCTGTCCGGCAATGCGGGCGGCTATGGCTTTTGGCGGATTTCCATCGCAATCCTGATCAGCTTTGTCTGCTATTTCCCCGTGGTGCTCTGGGCAAAAGAAAAACCGATGGTCGGAATGCTGATGATGCCAAAGACGCTGGCGTATGTGTGGATGATCTGTATGGGGCTGGGATTGATTGGATGGTGAAATTTCTATTGAATATTGTATAGACATATATTCAATTATTAGGACAATAAAAAGCTCAAATCTGGTTTAGTGCACGCACCGCCCCAGTAAAAACCTCTACCGATTTTTGTTCCATGAATACATGGTATCAGTTTTCATTCCGAGCGTCAATATCTATTTCAAAAAATTTGTATATTTGTGTCGTTTTACGCCACAAAATCCGGTTGTTTTTCAAGCTCATCTTATGCAATCTGCTACTTGCTTTTTCTTATCCTTCATGCTATAATCCATAGTAATCTTGAGGCATCTGGTAGTAAGTGAGTCGAATAAGTGAATCTAAGAGTGTGAATAAGTGAGTAATCTGCCTGCGTTGCTGTAGCACAACTACAGCTCATACCCCAAGAAGTCCAACAATTTTAAATTTTACTTTAACACAGGGGGCGCAGACATAGCTGAACCGGACACTGTCATCCGCCCCTACCAGAGAGGGAGGAATGTGAATGGAAGAGACAAAAAACAACATCAAAACAGAAAATGGATCCGCTGTAAAAACAGAAAATGCACCTGCTGTAAAGGCAGAAAACACACCCGCTGTAAAGGCAGAAAACGCACCTGCCATAAAGGCGGAAAACGCACCTGCTGCAAAGTCGGAAACCACACCCGTTGTAAAGAGGAACTACAAGGACTCCGTATTCCGGATGCTGTTCAGCGACAAGGCCAGCCTGCTGTCGCTGTTCAACGCGCTGACAGGAAGCCACTACGAGAATCCGGACGAGCTGGAGATTGTGACACTGGACAACGTAATCTATATGAGCTACAAGAACGACCAGGCCTGCATGCTGGATATGCAGATGCATCTGTATGAGCACCAGTCCTCGGTGAACCCGAACATGCCCCTGCGCTATCTTCCTTATATAACGGATACATATGAGCGGCTGATCGTCAATGAGAATATTTATGGCAAGAAACGGATCCGCCTCCCGGAGCCTCAGTTCGTGGTCTTTTATAATGGTACCGAACCGCAGCCGGAAAGGAAGATCCTGCGGCTCTCGGATTCTTTTGGACCGGAGGAAAAGAAAAAGGCAGATAGTGATAACAAGGATGACGCTAGCGCCGATGATAAAAAGAACAGCACAACGGATAACGACACAGCAGATTCTGCCATCAATAACAGCACAACGGATAAAAGCACAGCAGATTCCGCCGTCGATAACGTCTCAACAGATGCTGCGACGGAAAAACCTGTAATCGACAGATCGGATATAAAATTGGAGCTGAAAGTCTTGCAATTAAACATCAATCCGGGGTATAATGAATCTATTAAAAAAGAATGCCGACTTCTGATGGAGTACTGCCAGTATGTGTCGAAGGTTCGGGAGTACAGCCGCACTATAGAACTGCGGGATGCCGTGGAACGGGCGGTGACGGAATGCATCCAGGAAGGGATATTGGAAGATTTTCTGAAAAAGAACAGGGCGGAGGTGATACACATGAGCATATATGAATTTGACGAGGAAAAATACCATAAGGCGTTACGTCAAGAGAGCTGGGAGGAAGGACGGGAATTTGGTCGAAAAGAAATTGCCTTTCGTTTGTTTGACAAAAATAGACCTCTGGAGGATATCAGCGACACTCTGGGAATATCCATGGATTATACCATGGAACTGCACCAACAGTATGAGCATATGGTGCAGGAGGAGTCAAATTACGGGAATAAGTAAAGTCTTTGCATTATTTAGACAGAAAAGTTCGGGTCATGGAAAGTAACAAGTTACAAGAAACTGCCGCTTCATAAGTGAAAATTTACAAAGCGGCAGCTTCTTTGACATCTCCATCTCGTTGCTCAAAAGCAAACAAACCATCCAAAGGAGAACAATAAAATGAATCCAATAAACTATACTTTTTTTGAAGAATTTAAAAGACTCTCTAAAACAAAACCGAGCAAATTTGTACCTTTAATAATCATATCCGTCCTTTCAATAGCACTAATCGT
>CANPZR010000349.1 GCA_947589175.1 uncultured Lachnospiraceae bacterium
CTTTTGCAAGATGCGCTGTTTTCAATGGCACGAGGAAAATAAAAGAAGGGCTCATGGCCGTTATCGGGAAACAGTGCAAGGTGACAATGAGATGTTTTTGGAGGAGAGAAAATGAAAAGATCAGAGAAGAAAATTTTTGCAAATTTATTTTGCTTTTTGACAGTTATTGCAGTGGCTATTTCGATTGGCGTATCTTCTCTGTCTGCTATGTCAGGCGCACAGCAGGCCGTGGCGGCGGAGAAGAGTAATGCGGCAAAGACAAAGCATGCGCTGAAGGCCTATCGCAAAATTTTAAAAAAGAAAAAGAACTTAAATGAAAAAAAGGATATGGAGCTGCCATATTTTTCAATTTGCGACATGAACGCGGACGGAGTGCCCGAGCTGATTGTAAGCTATGGGGAAAATGTTATATATCCTAAAAAATATTACACATATAAAAATGGAAAAGCAGTAGCGCTGAAAGGTCCGAAAGACGAAGATAATTATCCCTGTTACGGTTCCTTAGTGCTTATGCCATCGAAGGGGACATATGCTTTTTTCCGGGGCGGCCCGGCTTATGATGACGAAAAGGGAAATGGAATTACGCCGCACATACTTATGGTGTATAAGGTTGCAGGCCGCAAAATTAAATTGCTCAATACATTTGCCTGGGATGAATATGCCGATGGGAGAAATAAATTTAGAAAAAATGGAAAACCCTGCGCGGAGGATGAATATATGAATGTTTATCACAGTCTCGGAAAGACAATTAAATTTTATCCGAATTGCGCGGCAAAACGCAGATTATTTGTCTAGCTAAAAACAAATGCCAGGAGGGAAAACGGGAGTGAAAAAATATCCCAACATCAATAAATATTTCAACCGGACGCCCAAGGGGTATCTGATATTTTTAATGGTACTGCATATTTTATGCGGCGGAGCGATTTTTGTATGGATTCTTCCGGTGCCGGAGCTTGGCTGGGGAGTAAAGGCCGGATATCTGGCGTATGTGATTTTGGTTGCGCTTATTATTTATCATTTTTACAGGAGCGTGGTCGGTCTGGCGAACGCCAGGCTGGGAAAGCATTTGAAAAAATATTACGGGCTGGAGAAGGAGGCGCTTGCGGCGCAGCTTGACGAGATTGAAGCCGAGGTGGGGAATCCGGTGTATGCAGATGCGTCAAACAAGCGGAAATATAACGCCTTTTTTGTCACAGAGCATTGGCTCGTGGGGACAGACGGCGTGAATCTCTTGCGGGCCAATGCCTGCAAAAGAGAGGACATCGTGAAGGTCGATATGGGCGTTATGGTTAAAATCCGAAAGGGAACTTCCTATTCGTATCATATTTTGATGGTAACGGACCGGAACAATTATACCTATAAATTCTGGCTGCGCAGCCCGGAATATACGGAGATGGCATATAACAGAGTTTGTGGGGCTTGACAATGGCGGCGGAATTGAATTCACGGAATCTACGGAAGATTTGTTTGCAGAATTGCTGGAGGATGACAAATGAATATAAAAAATTTGAATCTCATTTTTGAAAATTATATATCCCGATTTGAGAAAATCAACGAGCCAGATGGAGCAGATGAAAACTACAAGTGGTTCGCTGTTCATGACTTTCAGAACGTGTTTGATATAAACGCACCTGATTTTTCATCCATGCTGAAGAAGGCTTGTAAGGCGACGAGTATTGCGATAGACAATTATATGCAGCCGTTTAGCGGCCTTGTTGTTATGGCCGAGAAAGATGGTGAAGCTGAAACCATTCGAGAGATGTTTTGTCAGCTTTATGCGGATGACGGAGGAGATTTGGTTGTCAGACAGCGGAAAATCACAGCATTTCTTTCGTCCTGTGATAAGCTGCTTGAAAAACACTATCCATCCAGTCATTTGTATAAGAACGATCAGCGTTCCGTAATGGCTTATCTTTGGTTTTATGACCCGGATAACAATTATATGTGCAAAACCACAGAGGCACGGTATTTAGCGAACGCTGTTGAGTTTTACGAAGAATGGGGAACCTATGCGAATTTCCGGTTGGATGTTTATTACCGCTTTTGTGATGCCCTTATTGATGAAATTCGAAAAAATTCGGCCTTGCTTGCAATTCATCAGAGCCGGTTTGAAGGTCATGAAACGGAAATGAATCCAGATAAACAGTTGCATATTCTGGTGTTTGACATTATTTATTGTGCTCGGACCTATGGTCTGTATACCGGCGTTGAGATTAAAAATATTTCCTCAGAAGATCGGCGGCTGTATCAGCAACGAAGAAATAAAGCGGTTGAACTGGCCGGTCAGCTTGCTGTTGCGGAGGAAAATATGATGCTGTTACAGGAGGGTATTATTGAAGCCGAATCTTTGGTTCGGAGTGGTGCGACAGTTACGCACAATTCGTTTGGGGCTGGTACTCTGGAAAAATTGGACGGCCACTACCTTGTCTTGCGCTTTCCGGGAGTGGATGCTCCTAAAAAATTTGAATTGACGTCCGCATTGGGGAATGGTTTTCTCTCTTTGAATGCACCCAATTTTTCTGCTTTTATTGACAAATATGGTACGGTACTAAAACAAGCTGTGCAAATACCCAAACAGTTAAAGAGAGCAGAGGCAGCGTTGAAACCGTATATTGATT
>CANPZR010000350.1 GCA_947589175.1 uncultured Lachnospiraceae bacterium
TAATCCTCTCACAGCATCGCCAGCGCCTTTTCCACGGCCTCCCGGTCGCTGAAATGGGTTTTTACCCCGTTTACCTCCTGGTATTCCTCGTGGCCCTTGCCGAGAAGAATCACCATATCTCCGTCCTGCGCCAGCTTTACGGCGTAATTGACGGCCTCCTGGCGGTCCGGGATTACCACGTATTCGCCCTTTGTCTTTGCCAGTCCCACCTTTATATCTTCGATGATATCCATTACGTTCTCATAGCGGGAGTTATCGCTTGTGACGACCGCTAATTCGGCCAGATTTCCCACGGCCTCGCCCATCTCATAGCGCCGCAGCTTGCTCCGGTTCCCGCCGCAGCCGAAAATGGCGATGATCCGGGCGGGATTGTATCCTCGCAGGGTTTTCAGGACGCTCTCGGTGCTGACGCCGTTGTGGGCGTAGTCGATGAGGACGGAAAATCCCCGTCCCGTGGGCACATTTTCCACTCGTCCCTGTACCTTTACATGCTCCAGGGCGTGGAGAATCACATCTTTAGGCATGCCGCAGAGGGCGCCGATTCCCGCCGCGCACATGGCGTTGAACACATTGAATCTCCCCGGAAGGCCCACGGCGATATCGCCATCGATGAGGCCGGAGGCGTGAAAGCACATAGAGAGGTCTCCGTTGTCGTTGACGTGGCGGATATCCGACGCCTGCAGGTCCGCGCCGTCTGTGCCGAACGTCTTTACTTCACAGGTGGCGTTTTTGACGATGTCCTGCCAGTGGGGATCGTCGCGGTTCACAAGTCCCACCCGGCACATCTGGAACAATTTGCTCTTACACGTCAGGTACTCCTCAAAATCCTTGTGCTCGTTGGGACCGATGTGGTCCGGCGAGATATTGGTAAATACGCCGTAGTCGAAGCGCATCCCCGCTACCCGGTCCATCTTGATTCCCTGGGAGCTGACCTCCATCACCATGTAATCGCATCCGGCCTCCGCCATCTGCGCGAAATATTTCTGCAGATCGTAGGATTCCGGCGTCGTGTGCTCCGTGGGCGTCATATTTCCCTGAATCACCACGCCGATCGTGCCCACAATGCCGCAGGAAAATCCTGATTTTTCAAGGATATCCCGAATCATGTAGGTGATGGTGGACTTTCCCTTTGTGCCGGTGATTCCGATTGAAATCATCTTTTCCGCGGGATAGTCAAAGTACGCGGCTGACATGAGGCTCAGTGCCGCCCGGCCGTTTTTCACCTTGACGATGGCGACGTCTTTTGCGTCCACCTCCACGTCCCTCTCCACGACAAGGACCGAGGCTCCCTTTTTCACCACGTCCGGTATGAATTTGTGTCCGTCCACTACCGTTCCGGCAATGGCAACGAACATCATTCCCGGCTCGATTTTCCGCGAATCATACGCCAGATCCGCGACTTCTGTCTCAAGACTTCCCTGTAGCAGTTCGTACTCCATCTTCTCCAACAGTTTTGCCAGTTTCACAGCTGCCATAATCATCCTCCTTTATTTTATGCTTCACGTGTCATAAAGTTATGTTTTCTGTTTCCATGCAAGCAGGAAACGCGTGGCATTATGCCCTGCTATCATATTATATGAAAATGCTTCAGCGCCTTTTCAATGCCGTCGTCCGCCACTCCCGCCGTCACATAATCCACCTGGTCAAAAATTCCGGGATCTCCGCTTCCCATGGCGATGCTGATGCCGGTGTAGGTCAGCATCGGCAGGTCGTTGGTGCTGTCCCCCACACCAATCGTGTGGGCGCGGTCCGTCCCCAGCCGCTCGCAGAGCAGCTCGATCCCCGTCGCCTTGGAATATTCCCTTGGCACAACCTCGTAAAAGGTCGGATCTCGGGGGATAAATTCAAACCGGTCCTCGTATTTTGCCTTAAATCCCTGAATATCACAGGTCTCATCGAACCAGATGGTAAATTTGTCAAAAAACAGTTCCTTTTCCTCGGCGGCGATTTTCTGGCAGTTCGGAGAAAACATGCCGTTTTCCTTGTAAATATACTGCACCACCGGCATAAAGCGCTCCTTCCTGAAATAGCAGAAATCCTCGCCCTCCAGAACGCCGTCCACATGATAGCGGACCATGTCCTCCGCGATTTCCCGCTGCAGCTTCTGGTCCAGCCTGGCGTGGAGGATTTTCTCCCCCTGATAATATACGGTCGTGCCGCACCCGGCCACCATGCCGTCAAAGCCGATGTCCAGAATCTCCTTCGGCCAGATGGCGCGGCATCGCCCCGTGCAGAGAAAAAGCTGATGGCCGTTTTCCTTTGCCTTTGCGAGAGCCCGCACTGTGCTCTGTGGCACGATGCCCGCGTCGTTGTCAAGCAGCGTGCCGTCTATGTCAAAAAATATCAGATATCGCTCCATTTTATCTGTCCTCGATTCCCTTAAATTCACTGTGCCTTCCCACATATTTGTAGGCGGGGCGGATAATCTTTCCGCGGTTCACTAATTCCTCCAGCCTGTGGGCGCTCCAGCCGGAAATGCGGGCGATGGCGAAGATCGGCGTGAACATTTCCCGCGGAATCCCTAACATCGTATAGACAAATCCGCTGTAAAAATCCACGTTGGCGCAGACCGGCTTAAAGCGCCGGTGCTCCTTCATGATCAGGTCCTTGGA
>CANPZR010000351.1 GCA_947589175.1 uncultured Lachnospiraceae bacterium
TAAATCTTTCATTTCTGTCCATACTAAATAAGGCGGTAATATTTTGCCGTCCTATATATCATTTAACAACGATTGCGAAAGGAGAAATTATGGATTCAAAAGCTTTGCGCTCCGAGCTGCCCAAACTGGCTATGGACGATATTCCGAAGCCGGACTCTGACGCTGTGAGCATCACCGGACTGGTGAAAGATCATGGACGGATTACCGGTTACCAGCTTTCCGATGACCGGATCGTAGACCGCGCAGAAGGCGTTGCCCTTGCAAAATCAGGAAAAATCCGCGGCGTTGGCATTGCCCACCGAAAAGATACCGAGTACC
This sequence comes from uncultured Lachnospiraceae bacterium, assembly GCA_947589175.1. GTDB lineage: Bacteria > Bacillota > Clostridia > Lachnospirales > Lachnospiraceae > Eubacterium_F. Next base: position 319 of record CANPZR010000351.1, read on the forward strand.
TCAAGGCCATCCCCGACGACACGGAAAGCAATAACCTGTCGTCCCTGCCTACTGTAAAATAGCTGGAATAATATAGCAATTTGCCGACAATCGGATAATCTTTGACTGCATTTTTGAAAAAACACTTAATAGGAATCTTGCGCATGTGAGATTTCCATATGCAAAGGCAGGTATCCGGAAATACTGGATACCTGCTTTATCATCCTTTCCATTTCCCTTTAAATCGGCCATTTTCCTTTAGACAGGCTCGAAGAGCCGGAATACCTCATGGGATCTTTTTTCCAGCCGCTATAATGCCATATTTCTTTGGTATTTTTCTTATTGCTTATAAAATAAGATAATTTATTCTTTTTATATTTTACGCAAATCAGATAACCTTTTCTTAATGTTTTACATTTACAGATCTGAGCCGTCCAGTCAACCTTGTGATTGTCCCGGGAGTAAAACACCATCTTACTCCTTTTGAATTTTATATCCCATCCGGCAGAAGAGTTATTTGTCCACCATGTATTCCCTACTTTATCATATACTTTTTGATTTAATGAATAAGCCTGTGCTCTCTCGGATACGCACATCGTACTGCAGACTAAAAGCATGCAACAGATGCAGCAAAGTTTCTTTTTCCGTTTAATATTTTCCATCGTTCTCAAAATCTCCTCCTAAATTCGCTTATTTACCCGTTCAATCATGTGAGGTTCCTATATTTTCTTACATAAAACCGCCTCCTGCCCAATCATTACAATATAAACATATATTATAAATATATATCGACATTTTTTCGCCCTTTCTTCATAGACGCTAGTGTCTTAGACCTTGAAACGGATTTTTTTCGGGTAAATCCTTCATTTCTGTCTATACTAAAAAGGCGGTAATCTTTTGCCGCCCTGCATTTCCTACTTGACAAAGCGGATTTTTGTGTTATGATGATTTTAGAGGATAACAGCGTTGACTAGTTATCGTAGGCAATGAATCAGTTGACTGTGTCGGTACGCAGCCAGTTGTGGAGCCAGTCCTTGGGTTATGTGACAACCTCAAACCGAATAGGTTCATCTGAACTGAATGAAAACACTTAACAGGAACCTTGCGCATGTGAGGTTCCTGTATTTCTTGGAAAGGTATCGGTATATGGACATTTTACAACAAGCTGCTAGTGTATGGAAAGAGTTAAGTGAATACCGTTATGAATTTACTTATGGATATAAGAAAACGTTACATCAAATCAATCTTACTTTTTCTTCGGAAGATTTTCCACATTTAGCAGGCTTTCAATATCTTAAAGATATCACTCTTTCAAATTATAATTCATCTAGAATTATAGACCGCATATTAGAGGGGAAAATTTCTTTTGCCAAAATACAGAAGGGAATACAATATACGAAATTAGTAGAACCGCGTCTCCATGCGTTAATTCATTTAAAAGACACATTAGATAATGAATTTAAATTGTATTCTTATTTTCCCCAAATGTATCCTTTTTCAACGCGAATTACTGCCGACTATCTCATAGCAAGCCATATTGATTTCTCTAGCTTTGTATTTCTCATCAAAGATTCTAATTCAGGAGATACTAAATGCGACTTTGTATGTTGTTCAATTTTTGAGCAAGGTCAGCGGAATTATGAGTTAAATCAACGTCCATATACCTTATTGAAAAAAAGCCGCATACATATTCCAACAAATACCACGGCAGTTCTCATAAACAAGCTCTCATAGAAAAACCGCCTCCTGCCCCATGATCATATCACAGGACATTCAGCGGTTTTCTCCAATCTCCCATCAAGATTACTTCTCGCCAAGCACCCTATACACCCCTATGCAGCCCCGGTCCTACTTCCTCACCAGCAGCGACTTTCCGGTCATCTCCTTCGGCTGCTCCAGGCCCATCATCTCGATCATCGTCGGCGCGATATCCGCCAGGCAGCCGCCCTCCCGCAGGGTATATCCCTCATCGTAATTGACGAGAATGAACGGCACCGGATTAATCGTGTGAGCGGTAAATGGCTCGCCCGTCTCGTAATCTATGAGCTGCTCGGCGTTTCCGTGGTCGGCGCAGATAAACATCTGGCCATCTACCTCCCTGATAGCTGCCACGGCGCGTCCCACGCACTCGTCCACGGCTTCTACCGCCTGAATGGCTGCCGCCTCAACGCCAGTGTGGCCCACCATATCCGGGTTGGCAAAGTTAATGATGATCACGTCGTATTTGCCGGAACGGATGGCGTCCACCAGTCCGTCGCACACCTTGTAGGCGCTCATCTCCGGCTGGAG
>CANPZR010000352.1 GCA_947589175.1 uncultured Lachnospiraceae bacterium
CGTATGCCGGAGTGAATGTGCTCCATCTCCGCCATCTGCGCCTGTATGCCGCCGATCTGCCGTTCTAAGACGGCGCGGCTGTTTCGCTCCCGGTTCAAAGCGATCATGTCCTGAAACAGCTTTATGCTGTACAGAATCGACAGAAGGCACAAAATCAATATTACCGGAATAATGACAACCAGCGCCGGATGCCGGTCGTAGAGAAGCTCCGGTCTGACCTCCTCCACCGTCACAACCAGCATCCGCAGCAGCACGCAGACAAGCAGTCCCGCCAGGCTCGGCGCCAGCAAAAAAGAAATCTCGGTCCTGCTCGCAGGATATTCCTTTTCACGAAAACTGTTTACAATTTTCCGGAGCGACAGAAAATATAAGGCAGAATAAACAATAAACATCAAAATCTGCTGTCCGATAGCCGTTGCGCGAATGAATATAAGCGCGTTGCCGCCATTGACCAGAAAATTTCTCTCCATGCACCACATCCACACGTCGTACAGCCTGCCGCTGACCAACAGGACGCTGTACGCGATGAAAAAGCTGATCGAGCCGACCGCCGCAAAGGTAATTACCAGATACCCCGCGACCGCCCGTCCCGCCCTGTAAAAAATCACCGCGAGCAGAGCCGTCACGCCAAGCAGCGCCGCCTGCCTCGCCAACACCCGGATGTCCGCATATCCATACGGTAAAAACCGGCTTAATAGCAGGGTGCACGCCGCGTAGGAGGCTGCTGCGAAAAGGGCGGTTTCTCGTGGTTTTACCCCGCTGTGTTTTCTGTATTCCAGAAAACTCCCCAGAAAATATTGCAGGCAGAAACCGCCGAATATGGCATAACATATTTCCATAAAAAAATGGATCATTTCAGACATTTTCCGCACCTCCGCCCTCTAAATAGCGCATGTAAGCCTTCACAAATCCCGGATATTTTTCCTTTGACAGATACGCCCTCCCGCCGTTGTCCAGCTCAATCATGCTGCCGCTGTACTCCGCGATGTGCGCCATATTGACAAGATATCCCCGGTGGCAGCGGTAAAAGCTGCTCCCCAGCTTTCCCTCCAGCTTTTGTATGGACTGCCACGCCTCGATCTCGTCCCGCTCCGTGTGAATCACCACTTTGTTGGACTGGCTCTCAATGTAGCGAATGTCCTTCTGCCGCAGCGTAACGTTGCGCTTTCTTCCCTTGATAAAGAGGACGGGCTCCTCCTCCTTCCGCCTATTTTCAGCCTCCCGCCTCGCTCTCGCGAAAACCTCCACAAACTTCTGCTCCGACACCGGCTTTATAAGGTAGTGAAACGCCCCCACGTCAAAGGCCTGAAATACATATTCTTTAATCGCGGTCACAAAAATAAGGACTGCCTGCTCGTCAGACCCGCGCAGGGCACGCGCGGTTTCCATGCCGTCCCGGCCCTCCATCTGAATGTCCAGGAATATGATGTCAAAATGTCTATTGCCAGCGCCCGCAGACGCTGCAGCTGCAAGGAGTTCTTTCCCAGCGACAGCCATAGGCGCTGTGGCTGCAAACAATTTTTCTCCCGCAACAGTCATAGGCGCTGCGGCCGCCAGCAACTCGTCCCCGGTGGCAAACAGCTCCGCCTGGCAGTCCGCTCCCTGCTTTTTCACCAGCTCCGCAAGCTGCTCCCGGATGGCCCTCTCATCATCGCAGATTGCTATTCTTATCAAATCCGCCACCTTCCTGTTGATTCGTTCTTGTCCCATATGTTTCCCTATATTTATATATCGGCTGATTTCCCCCGGAGACAGGGCAGATTATGTGAAACACCCCTTTTTATTATGCGAAATGTTTTTCTATGAAAAAGAACCGCGTGCATATGTATTGCTTTTTTCTTCCAGCAATTTGAAATTACAGCATCTTGACGCAAGGGAAGAATCTGGAAAACGAAGGCATTTCGCATACAATTTTTCAGCTTTGCGTTGTATAATGGTTTGCAGATTGTCTATAATAGCCTTTTCTTTTTGGAGCAAATAGATATAGTCAGTTTTTTCTTTTTCATTGGCAAAAGAGCGAAATTCCTCAATCTTGTTATATTTTAGCTGTGTGATACATGAATCCGGAACAGGAATCATATTGTTTAAATTTAGTACGGCATATAAGTATCCAGTGGCAGCATCCTGTAATTTTTGAAAATCAAGACTGTTAGACATGCGTTGATGCTTTGACTTGGCTGATGAGATAGGAACATAATAATGGTAACTGTTGACTGTCAAAAGAATACCTACATGCAATTTCAGTCTTTCACCATATTCAACATATCCCACACGGGAATCAAACTGGCTCAAATAGTCAATATATTTTTTATTCACAACATACCAATTCATAAAACCTCCGTAAAGTAAAAAAGAGTGGGTGGAAGACCACCCACTGCAATTAAACGATTGTTTTACTGGACAATCTAACCGCTTTTAAACGACCGTTTTAATTGGACGGTCTAACCGCTTTTAAACGATTGTTTTAACTGGACAACCTAACCGCTATACAGATATCTCTATCTGTATTTTTAGTATATGCTATTTTATTGGAAAAATCAATACTATTCGAAAATTTTGTTTATAAAATTTTTT
>CANPZR010000353.1 GCA_947589175.1 uncultured Lachnospiraceae bacterium
AAATATACTTGGATGATACGCCCGGAGGCGGATGCACGTTTACTGTTGTTGTACCTTGGAGTGCTGCAGAATAAAAAGCTTATCGCTAATCTCCATTCGCTTTCTCCCATTCCTTCATGAATTGCTAACAAAGGGCCTTCTAAGCGCCCCCTTCTCAAACATATACTCCGGTGTCTGCAACGGATACCGTATTTCCTCCTCATAATACCAGGGATCCTCCTCATGCAGAGGATTCTTCAGAACATGAAACTCCTGCGCCGGCATATACCCCTGCGCCAGAAGAAACGCCTTCCTCCCTTTTGCGTCCCGGCACAGATCCGCCACCATGACTACATGTCCCGGACTGCCTCCCTTGATAAAAATATCTCCCACTGAAATATCCTTAATCTTGATTTTCCTCGAATCGCTCTCCAGATTCAGCGTGCCGGAATAGGCAAATACCATGCGCATAAATTTTTTAAAGGAGCTGTAACTGTCATCATGGGAGGGCTGTTCCGTCCAGTACAGCGTATCGCCGCGAACCCCCATTCCATATCCCCGGCTCCATTTGTCAAAATCAGCCACAAACCCGCCGCCCATTGAAAAACGAATCCTCTTATACTTTTTATGCTTGTAATAATATTCCCCATATACGCGCATAACGGAATCCGCGCACTGCTGCAAGTCCTCTGGCTCAATCGGCAGTTTCAGAACCGCCACATGCGCATCCTGGTTTCCCTTTTTCGTCCCATCATACAGAAGCACCGGGCTCCCGTCCTTTTTCACCTTATAATTTTGTAAAAATGACGCAAGGCTATCCGCCCCATCATTCACTCTCTCATATCCCTGCGGGACGAGAATCCGTGTCTTTAATGTCTTCCCAGCAGCGTTTATAAACGAAACCGTTTTTTGAGGTTCCTGGGATTTTTCCGACTCATTTTCCAAAACCGCATCCTGTCTGTTGTCCCCAAAAACCATACCCTTATCATTTGTTTCCGCCGGTTTCTGTCCGGTCGCCGCGCATCCGCTGACCAGAAAAATCATTGCCATTGTTTCCGCTATCCATTTTGCTATTCTTCTCATTTGAAACATAAGTCCCCTTATCCTAAGTCTATTTTAACCGAAAACAATTTGGAATCAAGTATAAAAGGCGCATGGATTTGAATAATGCTTACTCTCCATGCACCTTCAATTACTATTAAATTTTACTTAAAGCAATCTTAGCAACTGCACAAGCTCATGCGGTTCAGCTGTACTTGATTTCGTCTGTCTGGTGTCGAACTGTCGGAATCTATTGTCTTTATAAAACGATAATAACTTTTCCTCGTTATTTGCTTCCAAAAAGACCACCATTCCACCGCCCATATACTGCATATCCTCCACAACGCTCCATGCCAATTCAAGTAACTCTGGCCCCGTAATGCGCTTATCGGCATCATTCGTATAATTTTTCCCAAGCTGGGCAATCAGAAACGCCGACATTGTGTAGGATTTTGTTTGTTCGTCAAACTCGCCGATCCTTTTTATCTTCTTTTTTACTGTATTACTGACCGTTTCATCCCGAACTGTCAAAGGTTTCAGCGCTATTGTGAAATAAGCGACTAATGCCCCATCCTCCATGTCATGCACCAAATATGTAACTGACTGGTTCTTTTTTGTAAATTCCACACAGCTCTTTTTTAGGAATTGCTCAACATCCGGGTTCTTAGGACAGGAAAAGTCGGAGATCATTCTCATAAGCTCTGGCTCTCCGACTTTTTCATTATCCCCTTGTGCCAAATACTCACGAATGTTGACAAACATAAATCTGTCATTTGCTTCCATTCGCTTTCTCCCTTTTCATTTTAAGAAACATCAGGTCATCTTCCCCCTTTAACTGTCTAGCAGTCACAGGGATACGGTTGGGGCGATCATTGGCAGATTCCTCAATCGCATTGGCGAACATCTCCACCTGTTCCTTACCGGAAATGACAAAATTTTTCGTGATGCTTGAAGTTGCCATAAGAAACACCTCCTTTATCAGTATGGCTCATTCCCATTACGTAATGCCAGTATAACAATCATTTGCATAATTATTTTTTCCTACTCATATATTCCTAACTATATTTTATGATGTTTCTGCCACTTTTGCAATAAAAAATTTTTGTGAAAGAAATATACACCCGACGTATATCATACTATATTGCGTATTCTCATATTATTACCATATATCTTCACACCACCCATCTGCAAAAACAAATTCCTCCCCACACTCATCGCAAATAATCTTGTCCCATCCATGTAAAATCCGTTTACCTTCGTCATGGGAGCCGTTACAATATAATAAGCTTCCATATAAAGAAAAAGCATACCTCATTGGAAGAGCAGATGTTATACCGCTCTTCACAATGCTTTCTGCCAAGAGCAAATGTGATTTTACTTCATCACTTACTTCCCCATAATTTAGAACATTTTCGAATTTATCTAAAAAATCTATCCATGGATTTTGAGGATCGCTATTTCCTTCAGAAGATTTAAACTCTGCCATTGGCACATCATGTGAACACTCTTCATGATCAAATGGTACAATTCCTGAATTATAAACC
>CANPZR010000354.1 GCA_947589175.1 uncultured Lachnospiraceae bacterium
GAGTTTCCCCTGATCGAACAGATTCATGACATCATGTCCCAGAAGGGCGTGCATCAGCGAATAGGCGCTATCCATGCTCTTTTCCACATCTTTCTTGTAGCTCTCCTTGTCGTCCAGCTCCCCATGCAGCCGCTTGATGTCCTCTTTCAGCTCCGCCACGATCTCCTGGCCGCTCTCTAACCGCCGGAAGCAATAGGAAGCCCCCAAGATCATCAGTTCCTCATTGACCGCCTTGATCTGTCCCGGAAGATCCAGAAGCTCATCCGACTCCTGCTGGATCCGCTCTTTCGTCTCCATTAAAAGCCGCTGCTGGTTGTCCTTTTTGCGGTTGTCCCGCTCGGAATTGCCCTCCATGCCGGCGACGATGCCGTCCATCAGCTTCTTTCTGGCTCTCTTTAAATCCTTGATCTCATTGACTAGCTTTCCCTGACGGCGCAGCAGAGCGTTCAGCTCATCTTCCAGCGCCTCCACGTCCGCCGGCTTATCCCCCTTCGGAAACAGCGTGTGCCAGCGGGTATCTAACACTAAAATCGGCACCTGCTTTCCTCGCAGGGCCTTCCGCACTGCCGCGTCAAAATTTTTCTCCTGTTTTTTCACTGCGCATCATCCCCCTTACTCATCGCGGGACTGGTTCACAATATTGTAAGACAGCCGCATCAGGCTCTCCGCCAGATGCACGTTCTCCACCACGGCGTCCGACGGCAGCTTCAGATCGGTAGCCGCGAAATTCCAAAACGCGTGAACCCCCATGTCCGTCAATGTCTTTGCCACTTCCGGCGCCTTTGCTTTGGGAAGCGTCAGCGCCGCAATATGCACTGTGTTTTCTCTCACGTACCGCGCCAGGTCCTTCATGTCCCGCACGACCAGATCTCCCACCTTCTGCCCGATCTTTTCCGGGTTCACGTCAAAGAGCGCCGACATGATAAATCCCCTCCTGGCAAATCCGCCGTAGCCCGCCAGGGCCTGACCCAGATTCCCGGCTCCCAGAATAATCACGCGAAACTGCTGGTCCAGCCCCAGAATCCGCCCGATCTCCTCCTTAAGCACCTCCACGCTGTAGCCATAGCCCTGCTGGCCAAATCCGCCGAAATTGTTAAAATCCTGCCGGATCTGGGAAGCCGTCACGTTCATGGCGCGGCTGAGCTCCTGAGAGGAAATGCGGTCGATTCCATTTTCCAGCAATTCGCTGAGATATCTATAGTACCGCGGCAGCCGCCTGACCACCGCGGTAGATATTTTCTTCTCCATCGCTTGCCTTATTCCTCGCTTTTTCCAAATCTTTCTTTTATTATAATAGAATGTTAAATTCCTGTCAATCTCCACGGAACAGGGTTATTGCAAAAACAGAAAAAATAGTTTAAGATTAGTGTCAGATATTTACGCCAAAAGAAGGGGAGTATTTTTTATGATTATCGCATGCAGCCACATCACCAGATCCTTTGCCGACACGGTTCTTTTAAAGGACGCCACATTTCACATCAATGAACAGGAGCGGGCCGCCATCGTAGGCGTCAACGGCGCCGGGAAAACCACTCTCCTGCGCATGATCGTAGGGGAACTGCCGGCGGATTCGGGGGAGATTATCTGCGGAAAGGACGTAAAAATCGGCTATCTTCCCCAAAAACAGTCCTTTGACTCCGATCAGACGATTTACGACGAGCTGCTCTCCGTCAAGGCCGACGTCATTGACATGGACTTAAAAATACGGGAATTAGAGCGGGAAATGTCCTCCGCCGGAGAGAGCGAGCTGGAACCGCTGCTTGAGCGGTATCACCGCCTCCAGACCGCCTTTGAGTCCGGGGATGGCTATACATACAAGAGCAAGGTTCTCGGCGTCATTCACGGCCTGGGCTTTGGCGGCGACAAAATGCACCAGAACATACACACCCTCTCCGGCGGCCAGAAAACCCGCGTGGCGCTGGGCAAGCTCCTTCTCACCGAGCCGGACCTCCTCATCCTGGACGAGCCCACCAACCACTTGGATCTGGCCTCCATCCGCTGGCTGGAGACCTACCTCACCAGCTATCGCGGCAGCGTTCTGGCAGTCTCCCACGACCGCTTTTTTCTGGACCGGATCGCCCAGAAAATCATTGAGATCGACCGGGGAAACGTCACCGTCTTTGCCGGCAATTACAGCAGCTACTCCCAGAAAAAAGAGGCGCTGCGGGAGACGCTGATCCGCCAGTACTACAACCAGCAGCAGGAAATCAAGCACCAGGAAGAAGTCATCGCGAAGCTGAAATCCTTTAACCGGGAAAAATCCATCAAGCGGGCGGAGAGCCGGGAAAAAATGCTGGACAAGATCGAGCGCATCGAAAAGCCGGTGGAATATGAAAAATCCATTTCGTTTGAGCTGACGCCCTCGCGCGCCAGCGGAAACGACGTCCTCCATGTGGAAAATTATCAAAAAAGCTTCGGGGAAAATCACTTGTTCGACGGGGTCTCTTTTGACGTGCGCCGGGGCGAGAAAATCGCCATTATCGGCCAGAACGGAACCGGCAAGACCACCCTGTTAAAGATGATCTGCGGCCTGGAGTCCGCCGACGGGGGA
>CANPZR010000355.1 GCA_947589175.1 uncultured Lachnospiraceae bacterium
CAAAAATTTAGTAAGCAGTAGGAGGACAGAACAATGGGAATGACTATGACCCAGAAGATACTGGCGGCCCACGCGGGCCTGGATACGGTGGCGCCCGGTCAGCTGATCGAGGCGGATCTGGATCTGGTGCTGGCCAATGACATCACCGGGCCGGTCGCTATTCACGAAGTAGAAAAACTGAACAAAAAGACGGTATTTGACAAGGACAAGATCGCGCTGGTGCCGGACCATTTTGCGCCGAACAAGGACATTAAGTCGGCGGAGCACTGCAAGTGCGTGAGGGAGTACGCGAAAGCGCAGGGCATCACCAATTATTTTGAGGTGGGAGAGATGGGAATCGAGCACGCCCTGCTCCCGGAAAAGGGACTGATCGTGGCGGGGGAGACCTGCATCGGAGCGGATTCCCACACCTGTACTTACGGGGCGCTGGGGGCATTTTCCACCGGCGTGGGGAGCACGGACATGGGAGCTGGCATGATTACCGGAAAGGCGTGGTTCAAGGTGCCGTCCGCCATCCAGGTAGTGCTCACCGGCAAGCTGAATAAGTGGGTGAGCGGCAAGGACGTAATCCTTCACCTGATCGGGAAAATCGGCGTGGACGGAGCGCTGTATCGCTCGCTGGAATTTACCGGAGAGGGCGTGGGGAGCCTGTCTATGGACGACCGGTTCACGATTGCCAACATGGCCATTGAGGCGGGAGCCAAGAACGGCATTTTCCCGGTGGACGACAAGACGATTGCCTATATGAAGGAACATTCCAAGAAGGACTATACCATATATGAGGCGGACGAGGACGCCGTATACGACGAGGTCATCACTATCGATCTCGGCGCGCTGGAGCCCACCGTGGCGTTCCCGCATCTGCCGGAGAACACAAAGACCGTAAAAGAGGCGGGGGACATAGAGATCGATCAGGTGGTCATCGGCTCGTGCACCAACGGACGCATTGAGGACATGAGAACGGCGGCGGCTGTCCTGAAAGACCGCAAGGTGAAAAAGGGAATCCGCTGCATTGTCATTCCGGCGACGCAGGACATTTACCTTCAGTCCATCGAGGAGGGTCTGACCCAGACATTTATCCGGGCGGGCGCCATTGTCAGCACGCCGACCTGCGGACCGTGCCTGGGAGGACACATGGGAATCCTCGCGGAGGGCGAGAGAGCGGTATCTACGACCAACCGAAACTTTGTGGGGCGCATGGGACATGTAAATTCTGAAATTTATCTGGCAAGCCCGGCCGTTGCGGCGGCCAGCGCGGTGACCGGCAAAATTTCGGAGCCGTCAGAGCTCGGACTGTAGAAGAAGGAGGAGAAGCAGGAAATATGAAGGCATTAGGAAAAGTATTTAAGTACGGCGACAATGTGGACACGGACGTAATCATTCCGGCCCGCTATCTGAATTCCTCCGATCCGGCGGAGCTCGCCGCCCACTGCATGGAGGACATCGACAAGGATTTTGTAAATAAAGTAAACAAGGGCGACATCATCGTGGCGGAAAAAAATTTCGGCTGCGGCTCGTCCAGAGAGCACGCGCCCATCGCCATCAAGGCGGCGGGAGTCAGCTGCGTGATCGCGGAGACATTCGCCCGCATTTTCTACCGCAACGCCATCAATATCGGACTGCCGATTATCGAGTGCGCGGAGGCGTCAAAGAACATCGACGCCGGGGACGAGGTGGAGATTGATTTCGACAGCGGCGTGATTTTCAATAAGACGAAAAACCAGTCCTATCAGGGACAGGCGTTTCCGGAGTTCATGCAGAGAATCATCAAGGCGGAAGGACTTATGAATTACATCAACGCGAAAGGCGAGTGATTGGGGAAAAAAGGGACGGAAGCGCCGTCCCTTTAATCGTGAGTAAGAAACGGGGGGATGAGGATGGAGAAGCAGGAAACCGTGTGCGGCTTTTCGTTCGAGAGCGACGACGCGCGCGAACAGGCAAGAAAAGAAGAAAAAATGATTCGCAGCCTGTCTGAAAAGACGGATTTTTCGGATGCGAAGACGGCCCTGAAGCTATACAATAAGCTGGTGACGGATCAGTATTTTGAGACGGTCGTGGGATATTCTTTTCTGATGGATCTGCGGGGGCGGATTTTAAAGAGCGGACTGGTCGACGCCGGGATGCTGGCGGATATCCCCGTCAAAGAGGAAAAAAAGCCGGAGCCGATGGTCATGTCGGTGCGGGCTTCGGACAGCGACCGGTTTCAGCGGATGTACGAGGGACAGAAGCTTTTAAATAAGAAATTAAAGATAGCGGTGGTGGCGCTGGTCGTCCTGGTAGTGGGCTTTGTGATCGTAAATTTTAAATTTGAGTACTCAATTTTCACATTTTTTACAAATTATAAGGCTACTATGGAAGAAGAAATCATTGATAAGTACGAGGAGTGGCAGACTGAGCTGGAGCAGCGGGAGCAGGCGCTGGAAAAAAAGGGCGGCTGAGAACCGCGTAGAATGAGCATTTCTGTCGGGAAATGGGCGGCTGAAAAATAAAAAAGGAGTATGGATTATGGCGGAAAATACGATTCTCATTGTGGACGACGAGCAGAGGAT
>CANPZR010000356.1 GCA_947589175.1 uncultured Lachnospiraceae bacterium
CCTGTAATTGCTAGTTCACCTTGTAAATTCTTATCTTCTACATTGAAATTGGTAATTTCTGTTGCTAAATTCTTTGCCGCAATCGTAACGGTAGGTAAAAAATCCGCAAGAGGGCGAGAGTCCTTTACGCCCAAACGCTCCTTCATTTCTTGAGTAGTATGTCCTCCAAATAACGCCTGATCACCTTTAGAGCGGATTCTGCCAAATCCTGCGTCATCAACACCGCGTTCATAAATATTTTGAGAAAGACGCTTTTCGGATTCCCGTAATCTGCCACGAGCCTCGGTACGTTCTATTAAAGAGATGCGTTCTTCAATCAGTTCTTGCTTTCTGGTCTGTACGGCAAAATAGCTTTGTGCAAATGCGATTTCTTCCTTTTTGGGATCACCATTCTGAGCAACGAGATAGCAGGCATACCGCGTCAACATATAATCCTTGACGGGCCTTTGCGCTCCTTTACCAGCAACAATCATTTTCGTGACCTCACGAAAATGATCAGATACCTCAATTCCACTTGTTTCACAGGACTCAATTGCACGCGAAATTGCCTTGTTAAAATTTTCCCAGCGTTCATAGCCAAGCAGCGTCATCAGCTCTCGAGCATACCAAAATTCAACATTAGAAGATTCTTCGTTATGAATAGCAAGGTCAAACTGCTGTTTGATTAGACCAACTCTCCTTTTATCCATCCTATTTCCCCCATTTTATCTAATACAAATTTTAGAATATAATTCACATCTTAATCCGATTTTATATGTAAACAGAGTCTGCTGATTAAGAACACATTTGCAAACTTCATTGTTTGTATCTGTCCCAAAATCGAAACAGATACAAAAGAGCTCAAAGTATTCGTTTCTGAATCTCAAACAGATTCGCCACAAATACGGATAATGCGATAGATGTAAGCTGCGTTCTTTCCAGCTTTGTAGTAATGCAGCCCATACCATAGCAGTGTTTGCTGAGACTAAAGGTGCGTTCCTTGAAGCGTTCTACCGTTTCTATCAGGCAGTTGCATCTGATACTGTGCCACCATCATAGGCGAGAGCGTTCGGCTCATGGCATACTCGACTACCTCGTCATTTTTGGATGCGCACAGCAGCAGACCTACGCTGGGATTCTCATCCGGTTTTCTGATCTGTCTGTCCAGTCCCTCCAGATAGAAATCCATTTTGGAAACATATTCCGGTTTGAATTTTTCGACTTTCAATTCCATTGCCACAAGACAGTGCAGGCTGCGATGGAAGAACAGAAGGTCGATTCGATAATCCTCGCCGCCGACCTGTATCGGATATTCTTCGCCGACAAATGTGAAATCCTTGCCCAATTCAAGAATGAAGTCACGCATTCCCTTAACCAGCGCCTTACGGAAATCATTTTCGTGGAAGACATCCGGCAGGTCGAGAAATTCCACTACATATTGATCGAGGAACGGATTCTGCTCTGAGTGCAGCGGTTCCGGCAGCAGCTTGCTTTTGGAGAGCATATACCGCTCATAATAACCGCTGTCCATCTGACGCTCAAGCTGACGCTTGCTATATCGCTCCTTAATGGCGAGACGCATGTAAAATTCCCGTTCTTCATCACTTTTACTGCCGGACATGATGAGCAGATGATTCGTCCAGCTTAATTGTGTCACCAGCGGAGACACTTTTTATTTTTCCTTTTTGTCTGGTACAAATTCCACAACATCGTCCAACTTGCAGTCAAGTACCCAGCAGATCTTCTCCATTGATTCCAGCGAAACATAGCTGTTGTTTCTCAGTCGTGTTGAAATATTGGCGCTGTAACCGGCCTGTCGCTGCAGGTCAGCTACCGAAATATATTTATCTATCAATAAGTGAAGTAGTTTCTTGTAGCTAACAGCCATGAATACACATCCATATGCGTGTCAGATATCATAACCAAATAACAAATTGATTATATCACGAAAATGTGAATTTCTCAAGTTATTCCAAGGGCTATCTGATATCAGTTTTTTATAGTTGAATTATGAGCCGGTTATTGATACAATAAGATAAGAATGGAGGACGGGCTATGAGTGTATGGGAAGTGTTCCTTTTGGGGGTGGGACTCTCCATGGACGCCTTTGCGGTATCCATCTGCAAGGGGCTTTCGGTCCGGGAGCTGCGGCTTCGGAATATCCTTGCGGCCGGGCTATATTTTGGGGGCTTCCAGGCGCTGATGCCACTTCTCGGGTGGATCCTCGGCAGACAGTTTGAGCATCTGATCGCCTCCATCGATCACTGGATCGCGTTCGGATTGCTGGGGCTGATTGGAGCCAATATGATTCGGGAGGCCTGCGGGGGAAAAGAGGAAAAGTCGGATAGCTCGTTTTCCGCAAAGGCCATGCTTCCCCTGGCGGTTGCCACCAGCATTGACGCGCTAGCGGTGGGCATTACATTTGCCTTTTTGTCGGTGAATGTGGCGGGAGCGGCGGCGCTGATCGGCTGCACGACATTTGCGTTCGGCGCGGCGGGAGTGATCATCGGGCATCAGTTCGGCGCTCGCTGGAAGAAAAAAGCGGAGATACTGGG
>CANPZR010000357.1 GCA_947589175.1 uncultured Lachnospiraceae bacterium
AAAGGTTTTTATAAAACAGATAGTCAATATCCTTAAACACATTGAAAATAATCTTGATTCCGCTTCCCGTTTCATCCAGATAATCCTTAACCGTCTTGACGGCAATTTCCGCTGCTTTTTCATTCGGGAACATAAATACTCCTGTGGATATACAGCAAAATGCAACACTCGATAGTCCATTCTCATCAGCCAATTTAAGAATAGACCGATAGCATGATGTGAGGTCATCTTCATTCTGTTTTGTCAGCCTGTGCTGCACGATAGGACCGACGGTGTGAATGATATGCTTCGCAGGAAGGTTGAATGCCGGCGTGATCTTTGCCTGCCCTGTCGGTTCCGGACAGCCTTGCTTCTCAATGATATCATTACAGTAAAGTCTAAGCTCGATACCGGCCTTTGAACCCAGAATGTTATCCAGACACGAATGAAGCCACTGATAGCAGCCGGTGAAGCCAGAGTTAGCCGGATTGACTACTGCATCCACCGCAAGCCTAGACATATCTCCCTGCCATAGATAGATTCTTTCATCAGCTCCAATCGGCGACAGATCTGCTAACTTTACTATGCCGGCTGCTTGATTTTCCGCAGTCAAGTATTCATCCTGAACCTTCAAAAACTTATCACTGATGGGTTCAGGCATACGAATATTCATAAGACCTCTTAGCAGATTTTTCTGTTCCTGTTCTTCTGACGGTATTTTTACATCAGATACATCCGATCTCTCCGCCAGTAGCTGTTCTATCAACCATATCCTCTGTTCTTCATGTGTCATTTACATCAATTCCCTTCTGCCTTGCTAATTCTTTCATCTTCTCTAACTTATCTCTGTCTGGTTCATTAAGTCCTCCTCTCTATTGCCTGTAAAGGGGATTGCGGTTTGCTGCTGCTTGTATTTTGCCGTTTATAAGATTATAATATATCCATAAAGAAAAAATGTAAAGTAAGCACTTTATTGTGCCATAGTTACCAAAAGGAAACCAATGTGGAAATGAGGGGTTTTTATGAAAAAAGATTTGCCTGCCTGTCCGGTAGAAACTACGCTGATGCTTATTAGTGATCGTTGGAAAGTGCTGATTATCCGAGATTTATTGGATGGCACAAAGCGTTTTGGGGAATTGAAAAAATATTCCCCCGGCTGTCATCCGAGACGTCCGGGGGAGTTATTATATTCGACGCTACGTCCACTTATTATGCCTTTTTCTAAAAAGTATGCCAGTATTCCTCATCAATCGCATAGGCAAGCTTTTTCTCTTTATACCAGGCCTTATATGCCCGCAGCGATCCTTTCGGCACATAGATTTTGCAATAGACCGGTAGTTGTGCCTGCCATCTATCCTTGCCCTTTTTGCTCAACTGTGGCGGCGTGGGATTATGAAAATACACCTTATCCGCTTCAAAGGGCCGTATCCAATTCGCGCCAAGCTGTGTCACGCTGGCCGGAATATCCAGCCGTTTTAGCAGACCGGCTCCGCCTTGCCCTCTCGGCAGCCTGACTCCGCATATGCTGTAATCTTCTGTAATTTTCGTGATTTTGGAAGAAATAGCAAGTTTTTTGTTCTTCGCAATTCCCACGGCAAAAGAATTATCCTCTCTGTGATAAATGCACTGCCCATCCTTTGCAAGTGATTTATTTCTTTTATCCAGAGTGACCTTTTTAATTTTCCTGCTGTTCAAACACATCGATGGCAATATTGATACATTTTTCCCCAGTTTTACCTCCGTAACTTGGGACCGCAAAAATGCATTCTCTCCGATTTCCTCTACCGTATTCGGAACCGAAACTTTCTTATTTGCCGGAGGAACCCAGACCAGCTTCTTTTTGTCCTTGGACAATAGCATTTTGTTTTTCACTGAAAAATTCGGATTTTTCCGGGACAAAGTAATGACGGATAATTTCGGGCAATCGTCAAAGCCGCTGTATATGTCGATTTTTTTCAGATTTTTCGGGAGCTGCAGTTTTTCCAGGTTTTTGCTGCCGTAAAAAACCGATCCCGGCAATACCTTCACCTTATCTGGAATCTTCACGCTGGTCAGCGCGTGCATACCGCTGAATGCGGAATTAACAATTTTCGTAACCGTGTCCGGCAGCGTCATTTCGCTGATTTTTTCCAGCAGCGGGGTATAGCCATCCCCGTCATGGGCGTGCTCCACCCACACGTCAAAAATGCTTTTTGTAAAATCGTCCGTTGTGGCGGATCCGACCTTTGTTACCGGCGCTCCGTTAATTTTTTCGGGAAAAACCAATTTTTCGGGTTTCTCTGTCTCGTTCTGTTTCCCCGTTACCTTGTAAATCCAGGACTGGTCTCCCTCGCTGGACAAATAGGCGTAAAACTCAAATTCTCCATTCGTGACAGTTATTGTTTTCCTTTTATTCCAGACTGTCTCCGCTGTCTTCGCGCGGCTTTCCTCTGCTCCTGCCAGTCCTCCTACGGCCGCAGATAAAAGTATCGCCCCCATAATTCCAAGCCATCTTTTCTTCATATGCTTCACCCTCCTTACCGGATATCATGCTCTGACGCCGTCAA
>CANPZR010000358.1 GCA_947589175.1 uncultured Lachnospiraceae bacterium
AGGAGGATTATTATGGAATACGAAGAAAAAACAGAGAAACACAGTGTCAGGGATTTCTTTCAAAATCTGCTGGACATGCGGAGCGACATGCTGTCCTACGAGGAGCTCCACGACATGATGAAGGAGAATATTGTTATCCGCGGCGCCAACATGTGGATTCTGATGATGGCGATACTGATTGCCTCGATCGGGCTGAATGTCAACTCTACCGCGGTGATTATCGGCGCCATGCTGATTTCTCCGCTCATGGGAGGAATCCTCACGATGGGGTATTCGCTCACCACCCGCGACCTGCCGCTGCTCCGGCAGGCGGCCACCTGCTTTATCACCCAGGTAATCATCAGCCTGATTGCCTCTACCGCGTATTTTACGCTCTCCCCGCTCACGACGGCGACGGAGGAAATGATCGCGAGGACCAGCCCCACGGTGTGGGACGTGCTGATTGCGCTGTTCGGCGGTATTGCGGGAAGTATTGGAAATACGAGGAAGAAGGCGAGCAATGTTATCCCGGGCGTGGCGATTGCCACGGCGCTGATGCCGCCGCTGTGCACGGTGGGGTACGGTATCGCGTCCGGACAGCCCAAATTTGTCTGGGGAGCGCTGTATCTTTTCGTCATCAACACGATGTTCATTGGGCTGTCGGCGGTGATTGTGACAAAGCTCCTTGGCGTGCCGTGCCTGCGGGAGCTGGATGAGAGAAGGCGCAAACGGGCCAACCGCATTGTGACGATTCTGATTCTCGTCATCGTGGTTCCCAGTATTCTGACTGGGGCGATTACCGTTTACCGGTCTGTTCTGGATAATAATGTGTCCAATTATCTGGGGCATGAATTTTCTTTTGAAAATACACAGGTGGTACAGAGCAGCGTGGACAATGAAAAAAGGCAGATATCTGTTTCTCTGGTGGGCGAGCCGCTTTCAGATGACAGGATTCAGGATTTGCAGGATAAAATGTCCGATTACAGCCTGGATTCCTACGAGCTTCACATAACGCAGAACAGCGCAAATGGAGATGCGGGCATAAATTACGCCGCGATTTCCGAAAAGACGGAGGCGGTCTTTACAAAATTAAAGGATGTTCACTGCGGCGTCTTGGAGGGAGCGGACGGAGAATTTCTGCTCATGATGGGAAATGCTCAGGAGCCCTTGTCCGGCGATGAGGAAAAGGCCGTGGAGAATTTTCTGCGGGCGGAGAGCCGGATTTCAGAGATACGGCTCCAGATCAGCCAATAGATATGCGCGCGGCCTCCCTGCATTTTTGAATAAATTTTTATTTTTGGTCAAAGATGTTAGTGAGAAATCATATTTTCGGAGCGGCGGCTCCGACAGATGGGAGGCAGCAGAGCAATCATGGGAAATAAAAAACATATATGGCAGGAGAGAAAACATATACTGTTACTATCGGCGGTGGCGCTTGGGCTTGTGGTCACGGGCGTATTGATGAATCTGTACGGGGAGGCCACGAAGGGGCAGGCGCACCAGCGCGCCATCGCGGAGGAAATTATCCGCCTGCACGTCATTGCGAACAGCGACAGCGATGAGGACCAGCAGCTAAAGCTCAAGGTAAAAGAAACGATTGTGACATATCTGCGCGGCGAGATGAAGGACGCGGCGACGGTGGGGGAGGCAAGGCAGGCTATCCGGGACAATCTGCCGGAAATTGAGCAGATCGCCCGGGAGAAAATGCAGGAGGAGGGCTACAATTACGACGCGGAGGCCTCGCTGGGGGAGAGCTATTTTCCGGTGAAGGAATACGGGGATATGACGTTTCCGGCGGGAAATTATGAGGCGCTGCGGGTGAAGCTGGGCGAGAGCCGGGGGCGCAACTGGTGGTGTGTCATGTATCCCACGCTCTGCTTTGTGGACGCCGCGTATGAGACGGTGCCGGATTCCTCAAAAGAAAAATTAAAGGCGTCTCTCACGGAGGAGGATTATGACGCGCTGCTGGGAAAAGAGGGAGAAGTGGCGTATTCGTTCCGAATCTGGGAGTGGCTGCAGGAAATTTGGAATTAACCTTGAATTTAAGCGCCTGTCATGGTAAAGTAATAATGGTGCAGAGGGCGTACTGCGCCCTTAAAAAATTGAGGCAGATATTGCGGAATGGGGGAACCATGAAAAAGCAGATAGCGGTTATTTTTGGCGGCCAGTCGTCGGAGCACGACGTATCCTGCGTCTCGGCGGCCAATGTAATAGATGGATTGAACACAGACAAATACGAGATACATAGAATCGGCATTACCAAAGAGGGACACTGGCTGTATGTGGACGAAACGAGCCAGATCCGGGACGGGAGCTGGCGGGACAGCGCGGTGACGGCTGTGATATCGCCGGACCGAAAGACGGGGGGACTGCTAAAGATCCGGGGAGACCGGGTCGAGAGGGTTTCCGTGGATGTGGCGTTTCCGGTCCTGCACGGGCTTTACGGCGAGGACGGCACGATACAGGGGCTCTTTGAGCTGGCGGGTATCCCGTATGTGGGCTGCGGCGTCCTGGCGTCGGCGGCGAGCATGGATAAGATTTC
>CANPZR010000359.1 GCA_947589175.1 uncultured Lachnospiraceae bacterium
GCAGGTGCCGATTTTGGTGTTAGATACCCGCTGGCACACGCTGTTTCCGAAAGGGGAAAAGCCGGCGGACGTGGAGGCGCTGGAGGATGAGCTGAACGCTCTGCTGCGCCGCCAGGGAAAGCTGGTCAATGAGATCAAGGATCTAAAGAGAGCCAGGAAGAAGCTGATGGACGGCATCGTCGCCGGAATGGAAGGCAATTCCGAGCGGGACAACCGCAAAAAGGACAACCAGCAGCGGCTTTTAGTGGAGACGAAGGAGCGGATCCAGCAGGAGTCGGATGAGCTTTTGGATCTTCCGGGGCAGATCAAGGCGGTCAATGAGGAACTGATGATTTTGGGAGCATCCTATTGCTTTAAGCGCCTGGCGAGCGGTCAGGAGATCGTGGCGGAGCTGAAAGAGGACATCAAGCGGCTGCATGGGGAGCTGGACGACAAGGAGAGCTATAAGAGGGATGTGGAAAAGAGCATGGATAGCGCCTATTCGCTGATGCACGCTCTTTTGGGACACGACGTCATGAACCTGTTCGATCAGGGAAAGCTCCGGTGATCGTGGGAATCGGCGTGGATACGGTGGAGATTTCACGCGTCGTGAGGGCCTGCGAGAGAGAGCATTTTGTGAGCCGGATTTTTACCGAGGCGGAGGCGGCGCAGTTCGACAAGAGCAGGCGTCGGGCGGCGTCGGATTTTGCCGGGAAGGAAGCGGTGGTGAAGGCGCTCGGCACGGGATTTTCCGGTATTGAGGCCCGGGAGGTGGAGATTTTGCGCAGGGAGACGGGAGCGCCCTATGTGGTCCTCCACGGAGCGGCAAAGGCGAAGGCCGAGCAACTGCAGATCGCGGAGATTTTCATCTCCATTACCAATACGAAGGAGTTAGCTACTGCGTTCGCAGTGGGCGTGAGGGGGTGACAGGCTTTGAAATATCTATATTCCGGGAAACAGGCGAAGGCGATTGATTTTCACGCGATTCACACGGTGGGGATGCCAGGACTTGTGCTTATGGAGCGGGCGGCCATGACGGCGGCGGCCGCGATCCGGGAGAGAGAGCCGGAGGATGTGAGGATCCTGGCGGTGTGCGGCGCCGGGAACAACGGGGGCGACGGCGTGGCGACAGCCCGTATTCTCTGCCAGATGGGATACAAGGCGGCGGTCACGGTGGTGGGACAGTCGGACTACATGACGGAGGATATGAAAAAGCAGCTGGAGATCGCGGTGGGCTGTCATGTTCCGGTGCTTCCCGCATCCTCTGTGACAGACGGCGTGTTTGACGTGATGTTAGACGCGGTGTTCGGCGTCGGCCTGTCCCGGCCGGTGGAGGGCGTCTACGCGTCTGTTTTGGAGCAGATGAATGACAGCGGGGCCAGGATTTATGCTCTGGATATCCCCTCCGGCGTTGACGGGGAGAGCGGCGCTATTCTGGGCAGGGCGGTGAAGGCGGATGTGACGATCACGTTCGGCGTCAACAAGACCGGCCTGGTGGTCTATCCCGGCTGCGCCTGCGCCGGAGAGGTGATTGTGGGGGATATCGGATTTCCGAGGGAGAGCGTAGAGAGCGTTCCCTCATCGGTGTATTTTTACGAGCCGGAGGATCTGGCGCGGCTGCTGCCGGCGCGCCCGCCAAGATCCCACAAGGGAACCTTTGGAAAGGTGCTTGTGGCGGCGGGCTGCGAGACCATGAGCGGCGCCTGCTTTCTGGCGGCAAAGGCGGCCTACCGCATGGGGGCGGGGCTGGTCAAGGTGGTGTCTGTCCCGGCAAACCGGGATGTGCTGCTCACCGCCCTGCCGGAGATTCTCTTTTCGGATAGGGACGGTCTGGCCGAGGGAGTGGAGTGGGCGGACGCCATTGTGATCGGCCCCGGCCTGGGGCAGTCGGAAGAGGCGGAGGAAATGGTGCGCTATGTGGTGGAAAATTCCCCGGTTCCCACGGTAATCGACGGGGATGGAATCCGGCTCTGCCGCCGGATTACGGACACATTGACAGACAATTTTGTCCTGACGCCGCATATAAAGGAAATGAGCGATTTCACGGGGATACCTGTGCCGGAATTGCAAAAGGACTTAGTCGGGCATACCAGGCAGTCGGCGGAACAGACCGGCTGTATTCTCGTGGGAAAGGACGCCAGGACGGTGGTGTCGGACGGACGTGAATGCTATATCAACGTGTCCGGCAACAACGGCATGGCCACCGGCGGTTCCGGGGACGTGCTGGCGGGGACGATCGGCGGTCTTCTGGGGCAGGGCATGGAGCCCTTTGAGGCGGCGAAGCTGGGCGTCTATCTCCACGGCCTGGGCGGCGACG
Organism: uncultured Lachnospiraceae bacterium; assembly: GCA_947589175.1. Taxonomy (GTDB): domain Bacteria; phylum Bacillota; class Clostridia; order Lachnospirales; family Lachnospiraceae; genus Eubacterium_F. The sequence goes on from CANPZR010000359.1 coordinate 2,297, forward strand.
TCATGGCGGCGGAGAGAGGACGATACAGCATGATAGCGTCGGATATTCTGGAAGGAATAGCTCGCGTCACGGCGGAGATGGAAAAGCCCTTCTCCACAGGCGGATCAAGAGCGGAAAAGTGAGGAAATCATGAAAGAATTTGACAGGACGTATGTTCAGATCGATTTAGATGCGATCCGAAGCAATATTATAAATGAGAGGAAACTTTTAGCGGAGGG
>CANPZR010000360.1 GCA_947589175.1 uncultured Lachnospiraceae bacterium
CCAAAAATGATTGACGCCGAACCAATTTTAGGATAATATAAAGTATACTTTATATTATCCTAAATTTTTCAAAATCGCAATCATCGTCACAAAGCGGTGATACGCGTAGCCGAACGGAGGTTTTCACATGGAATACTTAACTCGATCTCTGGAACGTAAATTTTTGCATATGAGCTCGTTTTTTAAGGCGGTCTTAGTCACGGGCGCAAGGCAAGTCGGAAAGACTACGCTGCTCAAGCACTTGGCACAGGGGCAGGGGCGCACATACGTCACGATGGACAATGCCATGGCGCGCACACTTGCGCAGACCGATCCCATATTGTTTTTTCAGACCTATCAACCGCCAATCATTATTGATGAAATTCAAAAAGCGCCGGAGCTGTTCGAGCAGATTAAAATCATGTGCGACGAGAGTGAGGAGCGGGGGCGGTTTTGGCTGACCGGCTCGCAGCAGTATCAAATGATGAAAAATATCCGCGAGACGCTGGCGGGCAGAGTGGGCATTTTAGAGCTCTACAGCCTGTCGAAAAATGAAGTTGAGGGCAGGAGTTTTCCCAACGAATTGGATTTTTCAAGGGAGTGCCTGCTGGCGAGACAGCCGCTTGTCCCGAAAAATAATATTGTAGATATTTACGAGCATATTTGGCGGGGCGGCATGCCGGACGCGCTTTTTGCCGACGCGGAACAGCGGCAGGAATATTTTAATTCCTATATCGAAACCTACCTTATGAGGGATGTGACCGAGGCGGGAAAAATCACCGATACCGTGCGTTTTCGCAAATTCTTAAACGCCTGCGCCGCGCTGATTGCGGAACAGGTGAATTTTAAAACGCTGGCGGATGCGGCGGAGATCTCACAGCCGACGGCAAAGGAATGGCTGCGCCTTTTGCAGGGCTTGGGCATTATCTGCCTCCTGCCGCCTTATGCGAACAATGAACTAAAGCGTTTGGTCAAGACGCCGAAGCTGTATTTTTGCGATACGGGGCTGTGCGCTTATCTGTCGATGTGGCTCACAAGGGATACGCTGATGAACGGGGCGGCAAGCGGGCACTATTTTGAAAATTATGTCGTCATGGAGCTTTTCAAAAATTATGCGTATGCACCGAGTAAAGCCAACCTCAGCTATTACCGCGATGCAAATGCAAAAGAAATCGATGTATTTGTCGAGGAAAACGGCGTCATTCACCCGTTGGAAATCAAAAAATCCGCCTCCCCCGACCGTCGCGAAGCCAAAAAATATGAGCTCTTGGACAAAGTTGGGTTAGCGCGCGGAAGCGGCGGAATTGTATGTATGTGCGAGGAAGTTATTCCGATCGATGAGAAAAATTGTTTTATCCCCTGCAACCTGATTGGGGCGTGATTGTGGGGTTAATCCTTGGACTGTCGATGCAGTTAAGAACGCGGCGAATTGGACGAAGCCGCAACTTGTGCAAATTTTGCACAAGTTGCAGACAACGGAAAAACTTGAATCCTGTTGTATTGATTAAAAAAAACCATTGCCTTATCGTCTCGAACCATCATTCTGAAATCACATAGCCGCAGTTTGTTTTATTGAAATATTCAATTGCCTTAACTGGATGAAATTTCTGCATTTGCAGATGATGCATTTCATGAAGAATGATGTAGGGTAATTCCTCTACAGTGCAAATATTCTCAATCCCAAATAAGTCCAAATGCAGTGCATTTTCGTAGACATACCCAAAGGACGGTCCAAAACTTAACGTTGATATGATCCCTGCATCATCTATGGCAATGTCTTTAGGAAATGCATTAGCGAGCTTATGCTGAAAGTCTGAAATATTTTCCTCACAAAGAATATCCTTAACCTTTTTATATCGGTTGTAGTATTTTTGAGGATCAGAAACGCAATCCAGCCATAGATCATGTTTATCTCTCAAGGCACTTTTCCCGTTCCTCACATAAATCGGGGATGTCGTTTACTTTTATGCTTTTCAGTTGGGAAAAGTAGACAATGAGCGGTTCAATAGAAGATAGACCATATCTTCTTATTTCAAATTGATAATCATCATGACAGAATATTCTCTTCAGCAAAGCCGTGTTTGCTGATCCTGTACCATGTTTTGATAAAAAGTCGAGCATTACGGGAATACTTGATATCCGTAGTTCCATCTTCCGTCTTCTCCTTATATTATGAATTGAACAAAATCGCTGCGCGATGGCCTGCTGAGGCTGTGGCGCAGTGATTTTGTTCAACTGGAATTTGCGGGACTATCTTCAATGTTTGGAATACATGGGGAAAAGTCTACATCATCTTTTTGAATACATTTTCCTTTTTTAAAAACATAGACTTGAAAGTCATTATAATGTTTTTTGTCCTCATCGTCACGAATGTATATCATACCATAACTACCTGTTGCAAGCTCTGATATATGCTTGTAAGTTCTTATTATTTGATCAACTTCATGAGTTCGATGATTAGAGCAATGCAACGTGTTTAAAAAAGCAGAACCGTTTACATATTGCAGTTTTATTGCATACTCACTATTTGATA